>DERU01000265.1:5045-15435 GCA_002361095.1 Lachnospiraceae bacterium UBA3332 | reverse complement strand
CCTGTGCCCGCCATTTAGAGGCTGCCCATGCCTGCGGATCCCCTTGCCTGCCTCCCGCCTTAAACTGCCGCCACTGGGGGCTGAACCGTTACTGTCGTACGATTTTTATGTATATGCGGGGTTGGAAAAGCGGCGGTTATGTGGTACAATGTCATAAATTGGTATTTTATGCCTTTCATGGGGCGGAAATGAGGAAAAATATGAGAACGTATCTTGTGACGGGGGGAGCGGGTTTCATCGGCTCCAACTATATTCATTACATGTTTCGCAAATATGGGGACGACATCCGTATCATCAATGTGGATGCCCTGACGTACGCAGGAAATCCGGAGAATTTGAAAGAGGTGGAGAACTTTCCCAATTATACGTTTGTGAAAGCCGATATCTGTGACAAGCAGGCGATTGAAAAAATTTTTGCGGAAAATGAGATTGACCGGGTGGTGCATTTTGCGGCGGAGAGTCATGTGGACAGAAGTATCCGCAATCCGGAAGTATTTGTACAGACCAATGTGCTGGGTACGGCGGTCATGCTAAACTGTGCGAAGGCGGCCTGGGAATTGCCGGACGGGAGTTTTAAAGAGGGAAAGCGGTTTCTGCATGTGTCCACGGACGAGGTATACGGTTCCCTGGAGGAGGACGGCGGTTATTTTTATGAGACAACGCCCTATGCGCCCCACAGTCCTTATTCCGCCAGTAAGGCCAGTTCGGACATGCTGGTGAAAGCTTATATGGATACCTACCGTTTCCCGGCCAACATTACCAACTGCTCCAACAATTACGGACCTTACCAGTTTCCGGAAAAGCTGATTCCCCTGATTATCAACAATGCGCTGCAGGGCAAGAAGCTTCCGGTTTACGGCGACGGGAAGAATGTGCGCGACTGGCTTTATGTGGAGGATCACGCCAAAGCCATTGATATGGTGCAGGAAAAGGGCAGGCTGTTTGAAACTTATAACGTGGGCGGCCATAATGAAAAGCAGAATATCGAGATCATCCGTATCATTATCGAAACCCTGCAGGAGATGCTCGCGGCAGACGATCCCAGGAGGGCGCTGGTGAGCGAGGATCTGATTACGTATGTGGAGGACCGCAAGGGACACGACAGGCGTTACGCCATTGCGCCCGATAAGATCAAGGAAGAAATCGGCTGGTATCCGGAAACCATGTTCCGGGAAGGGATCAAAAAGACCATCGCGTGGTACTTTGAACACGAAGAATGGATGAAGAATGTGACCAGCGGCGATTACCAAAAATATTATGCGGAGATGTATAAAGACTGACGCAGGGGGAGGGTTTTTCATGAAGGGTATTATTCTGGCCGGGGGTTCCGGAACCCGCCTGTATCCGTTGACCAAAGCGATTTCCAAGCAAATTATGCCGGTTTATGACAAACCGATGATTTATTATCCGCTTTCCACGCTCATGTTGGCGGGGATCCGGGAAATTCTGATTATTTCCACGCCCAGGGATTTGCCGGTATTTGAGGATCTGTTCGGAACGGGAGAACAGCTGGGGCTGTCCGTGTCCTATGCGGTACAGGAACAGCCGAGGGGTCTTGCGGATGCGTTTATTATTGGGGCGGATTTTATCGGTAAGGACAGCGCGGCCCTGGTTTTGGGGGACAACATTTTTTACGGGCAGAGTTTTTCACGGGTGCTGCGTCAGGCGGCCGAACGGGAAAAGGGCGCCACAATTTTCGGCTATTTCGTGCGGGATCCCAGGGAATACGGTGTGGTGGAATTTGACGAAAACGGCAGGGCGCTTTCCATAGAGGAAAAGCCTGCGCGTCCAAAGAGCAACTATGCGGTGCCGGGGCTGTATTTTTACGACAATGATGTGGTGGAAATTGCCAAAAACGTCAAGCCCTCCGCCAGGGGAGAGATTGAAATTACCTCCATCAATAACGAGTATCTGCGGCGGGGCACGCTGATGGTGGAGACTTTGGGGCGCGGTTTTGCGTGGCTGGATACGGGCAACCACGATTCGCTGTTGGATGCGGCCGATTTTGTGGCGGCGGTGCAGAAGCGGCAGGGGATGTATATTTCCTGCATCGAGGAAATTGCGTTTCGCCGGGGGTTCATTGACCGGGAGCAGCTTTTGCGGCTGGCGGAGCCTTTGATGAAAACCAACTACGGAAAATATCTGGTGGAAGTCGCAAACGGGCTGTAGGGAGTGTGTTTGGGAACTTTCAAAGAGCGGGAGAGACGATACAGATGGGAAAGATTACGGTAGAGACATGCCATATTGAAGGCTTAAAGGTGATTACCCCGGCGGTTTTCGGGGATAACAGGGGTTATTTTATGGAAACCTATCATTATGAAGCTTACCGGGAGGCGGGGATTGATCAGGTTTTTGTACAGGATAACCAGTCGGCTTCCAAAAGAGGGGTGCTGCGGGGACTGCATTTTCAGATCCAGTATCCGCAGGCGAAGCTGGTGCGTGTGCTGCGGGGAGAGGTCTTTGACGTAGCGGTGGATATGCGGGAGGGTTCCCCCACCTTTGGACAGTGGCATGGGGTGCTGCTATCCGAAGAGAACAAGAAGCAGTTTTATGTGCCTGAAAATTTTGCGCACGGATTTTTGGTGCTTTCCGATTATGCGGAGTTTGCTTATAAATGTACCGATTTTTACCATCCCAACGATGAGGGAGGCATTGCCTGGAATGATCCGGACATCGGGGTGGAGTGGCCGATACCCGAAGGCATGGAACTGATTTTCTCGGAAAAGGATATGAAGTGGCCGGGAATCTCGGAATACACAGGAAAACAAAAAAAATGAAAAAAATGAGCAAAAAGGCAGGGATCACCATCTTCACCGTGTTGATGGTGATTCTTGGCGTAGTTATTGTCCTTTACCATAATCCGCTGGCGGACCAGCAGGACGAACGGATGAAAAAAGTCATTGCCTGCATGTTGATTATGGCAGCCATCGCCGCATTTTCGGCGCTTTACGATAAAATTACGGTATTGCCCAAGGAACTCTATCAAAACCGGCGTCTGATCTGGAAGCTTGCCAAGAGCGATTTCAAGAAGCGGTATGCGGGTTCCTACATGGGGGCATTTTGGGCATTGGTGCAGCCTGTGATTACGGTTGCCATGTATTATGTGGTATTTGACCTTGTGATGAAAAGCGACCAGGGCAGGGGGTCGGCGGACGCGCCTTATGTGCTGTTTTTGACGGCGGGGCTGGTGCCGTGGTTTTATTTTAGTGAAGCGCTGACCAGTTCCATGACGGCGCTTTTGGAATATAACTATCTGGTAAAAAAGGTAGTCTTTAAAATCAGCATCCTGCCGATTATCAAAATCATTGCGGCGACTTTCATTCACCTTTTCTTTGTATTGGTGGCTTTGGTGATCGCCGGTTTCTACGGCTATTTTCCGACCCTTTATACCCTGCAGATTTTTTATTACAGCGCCTGTATGTTCATGCTGGTGCTGGCAATCAGTTATACCACCTGCTCTGTGGTGATTTTTTTTAGGGATTTGCAATCCATTGTCAACATTTTTTTGCAGGTGGGCATGTGGGCGACGCCTATTTTGTGGAATATTAACGGAGTGGGCATGCGGACGCAAATGTTTTTGAAAATTAATCCGCTGGTCTATATCGTGGAGGGATACCGCAACGCGATTTACGGGAAGCAGTGGTTTTGGGAGGATTTTTATTCCACCGTTTATTTCTGGGTAATCACGGTGGTACTGTTTATATTGGGCGCGGTCATATTTAAAAAACTGAAAGTGCATTTTGCGGATATTATGTGAGAAAAGGGGTTTGGGCGGCTTTTGCATAGCAAAACGCAAAAACCGCCCCGGATCGTTACGATGAACGGGTTTTTGCCGTGCATGGTAACATAAAGGAAACGGCGTATGGAAGAGAGAGAACTTGTAATCCATGTGGAAGGGCTGAGCAAAGTCTATAAGCTTTATAACCGCAACCGCGACAGACTGCTGGAGTCTTTGGGGCTGACCAAAAAACCGCGTTCCATGCAGCATTATGCGCTGCGGGATGTGGACTTGGATATCCGCAGGGGGGAGTGCGTGGGGATTATCGGAACCAACGGTTCGGGAAAATCCACGATTTTAAAAATCATCACGGGCGTGCTGCATGAAACTTCCGGTACCGTACAGGTCAACGGGCGCATCAGCGCCCTGCTGGAATTGGGCGCAGGCTTCAACATGGAATATAACGGGATCGAGAATGTCTATCTGAACGGAACCATGATCGGTTTTTCGGAAAAAGAGATCGACGAAAAGCTGCAGGACATTCTGGATTTTGCGGATATCGGGGATTATGTATACCAGCCGGTGAAAACCTATTCCAGCGGGATGTTTGTCCGGCTGGCTTTTGCGGTTGCGATCAATATCGATCCGGAGATCCTCATAGTGGACGAGGCTTTGTCGGTGGGGGATGTGTTTTTTCAGGCAAAGTGCTACCGGAAGTTTGAGGAGTTTAAGAAAAAAGGAAAAACGATCCTGTTTGTCAGTCATGATTTAAGCGCGATCAGCAAATACTGCGACAGGGCAGTGCTTTTGAATAAAGGCGTCAAGATCGGGGAGGGCAGTCCAAAAGAAATGATCGACGCTTATAAACAGGTGCTGGTGGGACAATATGAGATGCCGAAAGCCGGGGAGGATGTGCCGGATCTGACGGCGGACGAGGATGTGCGGGCAGCCCTGGAAAAACGGAAAAGACAGCAGGCGGGACAGAATCCGGAGATGTTGGAATACGGTTCCAAAGAAGCGGAGATTGTGGACTATTGCCTGACCGATGAGAACGGCCTGCAGACCACGGCGGTTTTGAAAGGAAACCGTTTCACCATGCGGATGCGGGTGAAAATCCACCGTGATTTGGAAGCGCCGATTTTTGCCCTTTCCATCAAAAACAGCAAAGGCGTGGAAATTACGGGCACCAATACCATGTTTGAAAAGGCCTTTTTGGACGGCGCAGCCGCAGGGGAAGAAAAGGAAATCACCTTCACACAGAAAATGCGCCTGCAGGGAGGAGATTATCTGATTTCCCTGGGGGTGACAGGGTATGAGAAGGACAAGTTTGTGGTATATCACAGGCTCTATGACGTCCTGCATATTACGGTGGTGTCCGATAAGGATACGGTGGGATATTTTGACATGGAATCCGAGGTTGAAGTCAAGAACGTGTAGGGACGGCGGGGCGTGTATTGTAACAGGAAAGGAACGGTTCGCACAGGCCCAAACCGTGTACAGGAAAGGGAAATTGCGTTTATGGAAAACGGCGGAACGGAAAAGATCGGTGAGGTGGTATTGGATTATACCTTCTATCCGGGAGAAGATTATTACTGTGACGGCGCATCGGAGGATGAACTGCTTTCCATTGTGCAAAGCAGGGAGCCGGAACAATATCCGGAGGAGATTCAAAAAAGGCACAGCTGGGA
The DNA here is from genome assembly GCA_002361095.1 of Lachnospiraceae bacterium UBA3332. Lineage (GTDB taxonomy): Bacteria > Bacillota > Clostridia > Lachnospirales > Lachnospiraceae > Gallintestinimicrobium. The sequence goes on along the minus strand of DERU01000265.1, from coordinate 10,029 downwards.
AATTCTCTACCACCTTTCCGATTTGCGGGAGAATATTGTGGAGTGGCTGCCCATAGATAAGAAGAGTAAGGTACTGGAGGTGGGCGCCGGCTGCGGGGCGGTTACGGGCAGCTTTGCCAGAAGGGCGGGCAGCGTAACCTGTGTGGAACTGTCCCGGAAACGGAGCCTGATCAATGCATACCGCCATAAAGACTGCGGCAATATCACCATTCATGTAGGAAATTTTCAGGATATGGAACCTACGCTGCCTGCCGATTACGATTATGTTTTTCTGATCGGTGTTTTTGAGTACGCGCAAAGCTATATCGGTTCCGATACGCCTTTTTCGGATTTTTATAAAATTGTGAAAAGGCATGTCCGGCAGGGCGGCCGCATTGTGATTGCCATCGAGAACAAAATGGGGCTCAAATATTGGGCGGGCTGCAGGGAAGATCACTTGGGCGCCTTTTTTTCGGGGCTGGAGGATTATCCCGGGGGCGGCGCGGTGCGCACCTTTACAAAGGAAGGACTGGAAGGAATTCTGCGGGAATGTGGGGAAGAGCAGATTCATTTTTATTACCCCTATCCCGATTATAAATTTATGACCATGGTGTATTCCGACCGGTATTTGCCGCAAGTGGGGGAACTTTCCAATAATCTGCGCAATTTCGACCGGGACAGGATGCTTTTGTTCGATGAAAAAAAGGTGTTTGATATGCTGATCCGGGAAAATTTGTTCCCGCTGTTTAGCAATTCGTATCTGGTGGTGACCGGGGAAGCGCTTCCCACAATTTATAGCCGTTTTTCCAACGACAGGGCAAGGCATCTGTGTATCCGTACGGATATCGGCCAGTATGCCGGCGGGCAAAAATATGTGAGGAAAATGGCGGCAAACCCTGCGGCGGCGGAGCATATCCGCCGGCTTTGTGACAACTACCGCCTTTTTGCAGCCCGCTTTGCGGGCAGCGGCCTGTCTGTCAACCGGCTGGAGGAAAAACATACGCCGGAGGGGGAGGTGTATGCGGAATTGGAATTTTTGGAGGGCGCGGATACGCTGGAAAAGCTTTTGGACGAATGTCTGGTAAGACGGGACGAGGCCGGGTTTCGGGCGTTGTTTGGGCGGTACCAAAAAGCGGTGGAGTGGAAGGCGCAGGAAGGGATACAGGATTTCGATCTCACATTCCCCAATATTTGCGTACAGGCGGATCAATGGACCGTGATCGATTATGAGTGGACTGCGGACAGTCTGTCCCCGGCCGATCTTGTCCGCAGGGCGCTTTTCTGTTATACGCAGGAGGATAAAAAGCGTAAAAACGATCCGATCGTGCAAAAAATCATGGCGGATATGGGTATGGATGCGGAAACCGCCGCCGCCCTGCAGGAGAAGGAAACGGCATTCCAACGGTCCGTAATGCGGCAGAAGGACGGGACGTACCGTCTGGCCGTAACGGATGTACGTCATCTGATCGGAAATCAGGCGGTGCCTGTGCAGGAATTTTTCCGAATGCCCCGCAGACGTATGCAGATTTTTGAGGATTTCGGGGAAGGGTATACGCAGGAGCATTCTTATTATATGGAAAATACCCATCTGGACGGCGACCGGATACAGGCAGAGATTGTATGCAAGCCGGGGGTTAAGGGAATCCGGCTGGATCCGCTGGAGGAGCCATGTCTGATACGGATTCTGCGCGTCTGTTACGGGGGCCATGAATTGACGGGACAGCAGCTTGCGAAAGCGCTGGTTACAAACGGGGAGACATTGGGGGAGGGCCGGAAGGCCGGACACAAAACGGAGGAAAAGGACGGCATGCATACCGTGCTGTTTGCCCATCACGATCCGAACATCAATGTGCGCCTGGATATGCTTTCGGCCCAGGGCGGGACGGATTATACGGCCGCTCCTTCCGTGTTGGTCATAGAGGCTCAGGTGGCCCTGCTTTCGGAGCGGATGCTGGAGGATATCCAAGAAAAAATAGGGAGGAAACATTTTTGGTTTCAACGGTAAAAAATAAACTGCAGAAAGCGCTTGCGGGCAGGCAGAAAAAGTGGTACGAAGAGCAGATTGCCCGGCAGGACATTTCCTATGACAGCTGGATTCGGGAACGGGAAGAACGGGAGAAGGAGGGGCGTTTTCTTAAGGGAAAAGAACTGAAAATGGAAGTGATTTCCTATCGGGAATGCGGCGGGAATTTTTCTTTTGAACATTATACCAAGGCGGACATTTTGGTGTTCCATGCGGAGGACGGTACGCCGGATATGCGGGAACTGGCTTTGGTGGCCGATTATTTTGCCCGCCATCCGGATACGGTCATCCTTTACGCGGATGAGGATGAGGCAGATGAAAGGGGGATCCGCCGCAATCCCTGGCTGAAACCGGATTGGTCGCCGGATACGCTGGTATCCTATTTCTATTTCGGCGGCTTTTTTGCGGTGCGCAGGGAGGAAGCGTGCCGTGTCGGGTGGCTGGGGGAAGGGGATTTTAAGCGGAATCTTTATGACTTTGTGCTCAAAGCGTCGGAAATTACCGGGTGTGCCGCCCATATCGACAGTGTGCTGTTTCACCGCAGGAAAATAGAAACCTGGGGGTTTGAGAAATGTTTTGACGACCTAAAGCGCGCGGCTTATATCCGCCGGGGCTGGCCCCTTGCGCCCAAGGGAAAGGTCTCTGTGGTCATTCCCAGCAAAGATAATCCCAGGGTGCTTTCCAACTGCATCCACTCGGTTTTGGAGTCTAGCACATACCGGGATTTTGAGATTATTGTGGTGGATAACGGCAGCAGTGACAAAAACCGGGAACGGGTGGAGCGGATGCGCCGGATGTTGGAGTCCCGGTATCGCTTTTTGTATCATTATGAGCCGATGGAGTTCAATTTTTCCAGAATGTGCAACATCGGCGTTTCCCTGGCGCAGGGGGATTATATCCTTTTGTTGAACGACGACATTGAAATTACCCAGGACGACTGGCTGGAGCGGATGATGGAAAAGGCGGTACTGCCCCATGTGGGGGCGGTAGGAGCCAAACTGATCTATCCGGGCACCGAGATCATCCAGCATGCCGGGATTACCAATATTCATTTGGGACCGGCGCATAAGCTGCAGTTCCGTTCCGACGCCAACGAATACTATTTCAAGAAAAACCGTCTTGCTTTTGACGTGCTTGGGGTGACGGGAGCCTGCCTGCTGGTGAAAAAAAGTATTTATGAGGAAGCCGGGGGCTTTAACGAAAAACTGCGCGTGGCGTTTAACGATGTGGAGTTTTGCTATCATTTGCACGATTTGGGCTATGTGAATGTGGTGCGCAACGATGTGACGCTGACCCACCATGAATCGCTGAGCCGGGGGGCCGACGACAGTACGGAGAAACTGCGCCGTCTGCACCACGAACTGAATATGCTTTATGAACTGCATCCGTCCATTTACGGCAAAGACCCGTATTATCACCGGTATTTGATTTCGGATGTGCTGGATGCGGAATATTACACGGGCTGCCGGTATGATTTTACAAGACGTGTGGAAAAGGTACAGCCCCAAAAGCTGGAAAACGGGCTTTGTCCCGAGTGGCATAATGAAGTGCTGCGGATGGGAATCGAGTTTGCGGGCGATATGCAGAAATGGCAGACCGGGCAGCCGGGCAGCGGGGATTGGATGATTCAGGGCTGGGCCTGGGCGCTGATGGTGGATAACTGCCGTTACCGGTTCCGCCTGCTTTTGAAGCCGGTGGAAAAGGGCTATCTGGGAAAAGGCTCCAGCGAGTCCGCCATGCCGCAGGACCGCATGGAAGTGTGGCAGCTGCCGTGTACGCGCCAGTACAGGCCGGATATCGATGCAAATTTAAACGGGATTGTCAACACCAAGCTGCCGGGAGTCTGTGTGACGTTTGAACGCGACAGCCTGCCTGCCGGGGAATATCTGATCGGTTTTTTGTGGGAGGATACCTGCTCCCGGCAGAAACTCTACCGTTTCAGCGCCGAGACGCTGACGGTGGGCTGCGGATAAAGGAGGTTTTGCCGAAACGATTCCTTGTTGCCGTTTAGCCAGGTTTGCGTAAGGTGGACGCCGTCTATAAACTGTGACGGGTCAAGGTAGAGAAGGCTGGATGCGAAACGGTCGAAAAGGAAGCCGATGCCTGCGGCCTGAAGTTTTTCCTCCAGGGATTTGAGCGATGCCGTGTCGGCGTCCTTTGGCAGCGGGGAGGCGAGCAGGACAAATTCGACGTTTTGGGAGGCGCATAATTGCTGCATTTTCACGATATAGGGGATGGCCAGATCCGGCATGCTGCCGTCCGGGAGACGGCTTTTGAGGGGCCAGGCTTTTTCCAGGCCGTGGTTGTACCATTCCAACAGCTTCGGATAGCGTCCCAGCATCCATTTGGCAAAGTCCTGTTCGCAAAAAAGGCGGCCGAATACATGTTCCACCGCATCCTGTGTTTGGGTGTCCAGACAGTCCCGGTAAGCTTCCCGGTAGAATGGGGTGATAAAGTAGCTGTACGTATAGCGGAAATTGACATTGGCCTGCAGATTGTCCGGGCGGGCCATATAATAGACGGTTTTGGTATTGGGATGGTTTTGCAGGAAATTTTTCAGCAGGATATAGTTGCCCGCAGGCAGGATGGCCTGACTGGTGGCCAGATAGCACAGGGAAGGATCCTGCTCCTGCTCGTCCGGGTGGAAAAGCTGTCTGGCCACGCTGTCCCCCAGCAAAAGCGAGGTATAGCCGCCGGACTGTGCGGAGATATCCAGCGCTTTGTAGACCTCAAACGCCACCAGGGGCGAATCCTTGGAGAGGTTGTAATAAAATGCGTTTCCTGTGCCGAAAAGGAGAAGGACGGTCAGGAAAAGGAGAATTGATTTTTGCAGAAACTTTTTCATGTTAACCCCCATTCCGGAGCGTTTACGCGACGGGGCGATGAGAATTCGCGTATGCGAATTCTCATTTGCCATCAAAGCTATTTGCGACGCTCCGGCGCAAATAGCCGTGTGAAAAATAAGCCATCAGGCTTATTTTT
>DERU01000265.1:2080-4728 GCA_002361095.1 Lachnospiraceae bacterium UBA3332 | reverse complement strand
ATTCGCGTATGCGAATTCTCATTTACCATCAAAGCTATTTGCGACGTTCCGGCGCAAATAGCCGTGTGAAAAATAAGCCATCAGGCTTATTTTTCAATCTAGCCCCCCTGCCAGTGTCAAATCGCATCGCCGCTGAATTTGATACGCCTCAAAATATTGTTCTTCCAAAGGAATCCACCGGTTTTTAAATTGCGGCAGCGCCTCCTCCCCGTTGCGCTTTGCAACCCGACGGAGCTGTTCCCCTTTTTCCACATGCAAAAAAACCCGTAGGTCATAAAAATCCCACAGGGCAGGATGACAGCTATAAGAGCCCTCCACCACCGTGATTTTAGACGGGTTCACCTGTATCCGGGAGGTGAGTTCCCCCATTTTACAGTCATAGACCCGGTAAGAAAATTCCCCTCCTTTGCGGAGCGGCCGCATGACCTCCTCCAGGAAACGCTCATAATCCACATTTCCGCCCGGCTCCCGCATACGCTCCTGCGTTCTCTGCCACGGCCGCAGGAAAAAATGATCCATATGGATGACATTGCATCCGGTCCTTTCCTGCAGCATGGCCGCCAGAGTCGTTTTTCCCGCAGCGCACCGGCCGTCTATGGCTGTCAAAAACGGCGCCGCATGTCCCTGCATCCGCCGTAAAATGACCGAAACCCCATTTGTATCCATCCGCCGCTTATTTCCCCTTTCTTTCCAGGGAAACTTTATGCTGCGTAAACTGCACCAGCCCCGTGCGGTTTAGGGCAACCATCACGGCCGGGATCAAAACCAGCTGTAATAGGATTCCCGGAACCGCATTGAAAAACGCACCCGCCAGAAACATCTGCCAGGTAAAAGCGTTACCGCCGACGCCAAGCAGTAAAATCTGCATAAATCCCCACACAATACGCCCCGAAAGCATCGCAAGCAGCATGCTGCGGTACAGGGCAATCACACATTTCCAGCGGGAATGCGCATACGCAAGCCCGACTGTCAGCCCATAGGTGGCAAGTTCAAACGCCATGGCGATTCCGGTGGGAAACAATACCGGCATGCCAAACAGGGCGTTGCGCAAAAACGGCAGCACAAAACCGATACATAGACCGTACTGCCAGCCGCAGATCAGTCCGCACAAAAGAACCGGAATATGCATCGGCAAAAGCATCTTCCCGATCTGCGGAATCTGTCCGGTAAAAAACGGGAGTACCAGCCCCATCGCCAAAAACATGGCCGCCAAAGTTAACTGTAAAACCGGATTTTTCTTTTTTTCCTGCATCCCCAATCTCCTTTTCTTTTCAAAAGTCTGTACTTTCACTGCCAATGTATACCGGTCACCGGCGGACTGCCGCACGCAGACCGGCTTTCCTCCCCCAAAACCCTATGAAAACCGCAATACCGTAAAAGAATGCGGCGTAAACACATAGTCGGCTGCATTTTCACAAATACGGAAAGTTTCCTCCACAGGAACAATCCGCTCCGGCTGTTCAAATGTATTTTCATCTGCAAGTCCATGGCCTTTTAAGCAGACCGCTTTTCCTGTCGTCTTGGGAGCGCCGTCTATACACACCCGCACGGCTTTTTCCTCTCCGGTCAGATTTACGGCTTTGACGATCGTCTCCCCGGTTTTCCCATCTTTTGAGGCCGATACATACAGTTCCTCCAATTCCGGCAGGCGGTACTGCGCGTCGTTGTACGGTTCCCCGTTGACCCATGTGCGGATACGGCAGCCCTCCGCTTCCAGCTTTAGGCAATATTCCCTCTCATCCACATTGAAAAGCCGTTGGGAAATCACGGAATTGCGGCCGTTTTCTACGGATATCAAATTGCAGTCCCAATTATCCCAGCCGCCAAACTCCCATTGCAGGTAATTGTCGGCATCCGTCCTGCCAAAAGTAATTTTTAAGCCTTTTCTCCCGGCGCTGCGCCGGAACGTAAATTCCAACGTATAATGCCGGGCATCCGTCCTGGCAAGCACGTGTTCCTCATTTTGCAAATCCACCCCAAAATCCGGCGGGCAGCTTTGTGCCCCGGTATCCCGATTGACAATGCGCACATTCCGTATGGTTCCGGCCACGTCGTTGCCCTGTATGGCGATTTCCCCGGAAAGTCTGTCTTTTTCCATCAGGGGAATCACCCCGTCCAGCCCTTCCGTCAAAAATGCGGTCTCCTGTGTGCCCTGATACTCCATGAACAGTTTCTGCACATAGTAATTGGGGGTTTTTAAAATCCTGTGGTTGTCAAACCAGAGCATATCCGGTTTCCAGTTTACATACCCTGCATGGCACAGCATGGGCGCATAACAGGCCAGCCCCACCGCCGGGCTGCGCTCCAGATGGGTCATATATGCGGCTTCCACCAGCGCGTTATAGTAGGTATTCCCCCAGGAAGCATATTCACCCAAAAAAACCTTCGGCCCTTTTTCATCATAATCTTCATAATGGTGCATGTTTGCCAAAAACCACTCCGGGGAACTGTAATAATGCTCGTCGATCAAATCCGAACCGTGCTTCTTGGCAGATGCCCAGCCTGCTTCATAACTCTCCCCTGTAGAAAAAGGCCCGGCGGAATGGATGATCTTGATTTTGGGATATTTCTCCCGGACGGCCCGGTGAAAATAAGGATACCGCTCCAAAAATCCCTCCCCCACCTCTTCATTGCCGATGGCCAGATTC
>DERU01000265.1:0-1758 GCA_002361095.1 Lachnospiraceae bacterium UBA3332 | reverse complement strand
CCCCACCTCTTCATTACCGATGGCCAGATATTCCAGCCCAAAGGGCTCCGGATGCCCCAGCCGCGCCCGGATGCCTCCCCATTTGGTGTCCGGCGCCCCGTTGGCAAACTCAATCAAATCCAGTGCCTCCTGCACCCATTTTCCGATTTCGGACAGCGCTGCGCCCTCTCCCGTGTGGGGGTTAAAACCCCCGGGCAGTACGGGAAGGGGTTTCGCACCGATGTCCTCACAAAACAAAAAGTACTCGTAGTACCCGATGCCGAACGTCTGGTTATAGCCCCAGTTATTGCGCCTCGCCGGACGCTGTTCCAAAGGACCCACGGTTTTTTCCCAGCGGTACATGGAATCCCTGGCGTTTTCGTCCAGGCTTCCCGTATGGGTCAGGCAGCCGCCGGGGAACCGCAAAAATTTCGGCTTCATCTCGCACAATGCCCGGGCAATATCTGCGCGCATCCCGTTTTTGCGCCCCAAAAACGTATCGCAGGGAAACAGGGAAATCATGTCCAATTCGCAGCTGCCGCCCTGCAAAAACCGCAATACCAGCCGCCCCGACGTGGTGGTTTGCAGCGCCTGCAGCGTAAGTTCATATTTTTTCCAGACATTGTCCTGCAAAAAAAGCCGCCCCGACGCGCATACCTTTCCCTCCGTACGCGCACCCACCGCTGTCCCGCAAACGCTCTGCCCTGTGTCGTGCAATACACTGTCCTGACCCGCTTCCTCCACGGAGACCTCCAACCTTGCCGGTGTTTCCTGCAGGCATTTTGCCCAAAACGAAAAGAGATACTTTTTCCCCTTTTCCAAATACATCCCGCCCCGATAACCGCTGTTGGCGATAAAACCTCCCTCTTTTGCCTCCACGTGCAAATAGTGCGGATTCTGCGCATGAAGCGGATTGTCGGTGCGAATTTCCCATTCCACCCCGCTTCCCTTCTCCCAGGCGGTCAGGGCATGATATTGTTTATGATCCGTCTCACAATACTCAAAAGAGCGGTTCTGTACCAGTTCCGGATACAAACCGCCGTCCGCTGCGTGGTTCAAATCCTCAAAAAACAGCCCGAACAGATCCTCCAGTTCCTTGTATGTTTTTTCTTCCAAAACCGTAATTTTTTTCATGCATTCTCCTTTAAAACCCAACCGGATTCATCCTTCCTGCCCGTCAAAATGCCCGTTTATGCCTCTGTCGGTTTTCCCTTTAAGTAAACGTCCGCAATCACCGCCGCCGCAAGCCTGGAACCGGCCAAAGAGGCATGCCGTCCGTCCCCATCATACAGTTCGGTTTCCGGATGTTTTCCGTGATACTCCCACCACACTTCCCCTACCGGGGCAAGTTCACATCCGGTTTGCCGCTGCAGCCTCCGGTACGCCTCCGCCATCTGCGGCTGCGCTGCCTCCCCGTCCTCCCTGGCCGTCCAGGTCATATAAAGGATCGGTCTTGCCCCAGACTGCGCCACCCACGCCACCAGTTCTTTCCCGCATGCTTCCATCACATCCAAATCCCCCATCGGATGCGCCGTATGCTGCAAAACCACCGCGTCATACCCTCCGTATAAAATATTAAACCGCACCTCCGGCTCCTTGAGGTGGAAATCCCAGCCTTTCCCGCCATGGGCCAGCATGGTAACCGCCACCCCGCACCCGTTCTCCCTGCAAATGTCCGCAAACAGCTTGGGCATATCATTATAAAACGTATGACTGTTGCCGATAAATAAAACTCTCCCTTTTTTCCGCATCTTACCCCCTCTGCCCGCTTTAGCGGGC
>DERU01000233.1:4490-4624 GCA_002361095.1 Lachnospiraceae bacterium UBA3332 | reverse complement strand
AGTGTTTTGCGGCAGGAAACCAAAGAAAATGAAAAAAATGTAAAAAAGTACTTGCAAAAATAAACCGAGTGTAATATAATAGTCCTTGCGTTGGGAAAACAACGCAGGACATGCACCGCTAGCTCAGTTGGTAG
>DERU01000233.1:2120-4120 GCA_002361095.1 Lachnospiraceae bacterium UBA3332 | reverse complement strand
GTCCAGGGTTCGAGCCCCTGGCGGTGCACTGAAGTGCCATTTTTGAGGACGTATGAGCCTTGGGGATGGTGCTTTTTTTGTGGATTTATAGCTTGGGGAACCGTATTTTTCCGGCTGCAAAATTGATTTTTGTGGGTGTAAAATGGAGGCAGTTGAAATTCCATTTGGATTATGGTAGAATCCATCCATAAAAACCATAATATGGGTGGCAGAACAAGAGGGAATAGGCTCTATGGAGGGATTTTGGAATACGCGAATGGGGCGCAGAGATGAGGAAGAACATGATATTTGAAAGCCATGCGCATTATGACGACGAGGCGTTTGACGGTGACCGGGAACAGATTTTGAAAAGTTTTGGGGAAAAGGGCATCGGCTACGTGGTGAATGTAGCCGCCAGCCTGGAAACGGTTCGGACGACGCAGGAATTGATGAAAAAATGGGATTTTGTATACGGCGCGCTGGGGGTACATCCTTCGGAGACGCAAGGGCTCAACGAGGAGAAGTTTACATGGCTTGCGGAACAGCTGAAAACGCCCAAGACCGTTGCGGTGGGGGAGATTGGCCTGGATTATTACTGGGATAAGGAGGAAGAAATCCGCACGCGGCAGAAGGAGTGTTTTGCCAGGCAGCTTGCGATGGCAAAACAAAGCGGACTTCCGGTGATCATTCATTCCCGGGATGCGGCAAAGGACACAAGGGACGTGATGGCGGCGCAGCGGGCGGGGGAACTGCGGGGCGTCATACACTGCTTTTCCTATACCAAAGAGACTGCGCGGGAATTTTTGGAGTGGGACTATTATTTCGGAATCGGCGGCGTGATTACTTTTAAAAATGCGAAGAAGCTCCGGGAGGCGGTGGAATATATTCCGATGGAAAAAATTTTGTTGGAGACGGACAGTCCGTACCTCGCCCCGGAGCCATACCGGGGAAAACGCAATTCCTCCCTGTATTTGCCCTATATCGTGCAGGCGGTGGCGCAAATTAAGGGGCTCAGCGGGGAAGAAGTAATCGACAGAACCTGCCGGAACGCGAAGGAATTGTTTGGCATACGGGAAAACGGCGGCATAAGGGAGGCATGATGGCGACTTTAGGAATACCGTCCAACACGGTTGCGATATTGCAGAAATACCAATTCCGTTTTCAAAAAAAATATGGACAGAACTTTTTGATCGATACCCATGTGCTGGAAAAAATCATTCGGGAAGCACAGGTGGGAAAAGAGGATTGCGTGGTGGAAATCGGCCCTGGCATCGGTACCATGACCCAATATCTGGCGGAAAGCGCAGGTCATGTGGTGGCCGTGGAAATAGACGGCGCTTTGCTGCCGATTCTGGAAGAAACATTATCCGCCTATGGGAATGTGGAGGTCGTTCACGGAGACATTTTGAAAATGGATTTTTGCAGACTGGTGGAGGAAAAAAACGGGGGCAGGCCGGTAAAAGTGGTGGCAAACCTTCCTTATTATATCACCACGCCGATTGTCATGGGGCTGCTTGAGAGCCGAGCCCCTTTGGATTCCGTTACGGTGATGGTGCAAAAAGAGGTGGCGCAGCGGATGCAGGCGGAACCTGGGACGAAGGATTACGGAGCCCTGTCGCTGGCGGTGCAGTACTATGCGAAAGCGGAGGTGGTGGCGAATGTGCCTCCGAACTGCTTTATGCCCCGGCCCGGCGTGGGCAGCGCGGTGATCCGGCTGACGCGCTATAAAGAACCGCCCGTACATGTGCAGGACGAAAAGCTTTTGTTTGCCCTCATAAGGGCATCCTTTAACCAGAGGAGGAAAATGCTGGTAAACAGCCTGGGCAATGCGCCGGGATTGGCGGTGGGAAAAGAAGAGGCGCGCCGCGCCCTGCTTTCCATGGGACTGTCCGATACAATCCGGGGCGAAGCCCTGTCGCTGGAGCAGTTTGCACAGATGTCCGATTTGTTGGCAAAAGGGGGGACAGGGAGGTTAGGTTGAAAAACCATATGCGATAGTTTTTCAACCGTGAATTTACGCC
>DERU01000233.1:0-1817 GCA_002361095.1 Lachnospiraceae bacterium UBA3332 | reverse complement strand
AAGCGGGCAGGGAGGTTAAAATGACACCGGTAGAGAAGCTGCAGTTCAAAAATGCGGCCTTACGGATTCTTCATGCACCGGGAGGCCCCCTGCATTCCCAAAGGGCAGGGCAGGCGGGGGGAGAACTGCCGCCTCTGGAAATGACGATTGTGTTCGACGGGATGCTGGAGAGGGAAGAGGCAAAAACAACGGGGGCGGATGTCATTGCCACATTGAAAAGCGCCCACGAAATTTTCCGGAATGTGCGGTGTAATGTGGTATGGTGGCGTTCCGACCGGGAGATCGTCCATGAAGTCGCCCCAGCGCCCGTTATACAGATGGGACGCTGTTTTGCGGACTGGACAAGACGGGAGGAAAAGAAACGCCCGGAGATTTTATTTGCGGATTTAAAAAAATTTGAAGCGCGGTCCAGGCTTGTGATTGTGGCAGCCAAGCCCGGATATGCGGTGGAGGAGGAAAAACTTTTGCGGGAAAGCCTGAATCCTTTCCTGTACCGCAGGCTGCTTTGGCTGGAAAACCAAAAGACTAAGAAAGTATGGGGAGTCCTGGGTATGACTTCGGATGAAAAATGAAGGGCACAGCTTTTTGGCAGCTGTGCCCTTTGCCCGTTGACGGTACCGTTTGAGTGATCTTTGCAGGCCGGTTATTCGATATTGGCGTGTACGCTGGAAACAGGAGCGATTTTCCGGAAATCCTGTCTGCCGGTTCCGGCTTTCAACGCCTGCCGGACGGTTCCCCAGGCGCCTACTGCCATCAGGATATAGCCGATTGCCAGATCGCCGATGACGGCCGCCCTGATATCCGGCTCTTCCAGGAAGGAAGGGGCGCTGCGGAACGCGTCAAAGAAAGTGATGTCATAGTAATCTATATACGCATTATAAATTTCTATACTCAGACTGGTCTGTTCCGCAACAAGTACCATGAGCACGGAAATGATGCAGCTGATCACAATTCCCTTGGTATTGAGCTTTCCGCCCAGCATTTCATAGCCTTTCAAGGCGCAGATGACCATGACGGCTCCGGCAATGGCGGATATGTAGCCGAGCTGATAGATGAGAACCCATAAAACCACTCCCAGCAGGGAACCCAAAAGTGCGCCGACGATACCGCCGATTATATTTCCGCTGCCCTCTTTGGCTTTACGGTTCACATTCTGCCGTATCTGGTCGGCTATGTTTGCGTAACAGGAAGGACAGAGTACGTGGCTGACCCCGTCGGCCTGGTATAAGGAAAGGTCATAGGGGGTTTCGCACTGCTCACAACTTAAGATAAGACCACTGTTACGGCAGTATTCCGTAATTTCCTTTAAAAAGCCATCCAGACAAGGGACATAATTTTTCCCCCACTGAAAGCCAAGTCCCTGAAATTCCGCAGTGATCCGGCCGTTTCCGTAAGATGCCGACTGTAAATATTTAAATTTGGACGTACACTGGTTCAAATACCCGGAAATATCGGGAAGCGTGCTGCTTGGCCCGGGCTTTACCCAAATTTGAACCGTGTGCCGCGCCGGGGTGACAGGATCCTGATGGATGGCCAAAAAGATACCTCCCAGATTTCCGTAAGCGAGACCGTTCTTTTCTGAAACCGTCAGGCCCTTTTCCTGCGCGTATTTTTTTACTTTCTTGTACATCGTCTCCTCCTCCTAAGATTTACTTTCTGAATTTATAGTAACAGTATACAACAAATTGTGAAAAAGGGAAGTATTAATTCCCGGTTTCGGCGCATCACGCAACAGTTCATCCCCCAATGGCATCAGCTTAAGGCGGGAGGCAGGCACGCGGACTGGGAAACCGGCGGCAGAGGATCCGCAGGCATGG
>DERU01000310.1:13935-22065 GCA_002361095.1 Lachnospiraceae bacterium UBA3332 | reverse complement strand
CCGATGGCGCTCCACATGGAAGGACGGTAATTGAGATCGTAGGATACGACGGTTCCGTATTTTTTTGCCGTCTTGATGGCCGCCAAAACTGTTTCGCAGGACTGCTCGGACAGTGCCGCATAAATTCCGCCCGTATGCAGCCACCTGACTCCCAGCGTCCCGAATATATAGTCAAAATCAAAATCTTCCGGTCTTGCCTTGGAAATTGCGGTATTCGCACGATCGGAACAGCCCACGGCCCCCCGGATACCGAATCCCCGCTCCGTAAAGTTAATCCCGTTGCGGCAGGTTCTGCCGATCCCGTCGGTTTTCATCCAGTAAATCAGGGACGTATCCACACCGCCCTGCAGGATAAAATCCTCCATCAGCATTCCCACTTCATTGTCGGCAAAAGCCGTGATCACAGCCGTATTGAGACCGAAACATCTGCGCAGCCCCCGAACCACGTTATATTCGCCGCCGCCTTCCCACGCCCGAAAACTCCGGGCCGTGCGGATTCTCCCTTCTCCGGGATCCAACCGGAGCATCACTTCTCCCAGCGATGCCGCATCATATTTGCATTCGCCTGCAGGTTTTATTTGTAAATCCATGCTTCCTCCTATTCCGCAGCCTGCGCCTAAAATGCGCAGGCCGCCACAGACTGCCGCCCCGTTCCGCCATTACGCGAAAAAGGATATAATCAATGCTACCACAAATCCGGTACATCCCACAAGTGTTTCCATAATTGTCCAAGTCTTTAGTGTGGTTTTTTCATCCAATCCCACCAGGGACTTTACCAGCCAAAATCCGGAATCGTTAAAATGGGAACAAACCGTCGCGCCGCCTGCGATCGCCGCGGTAGTGCAGGCCAGATAAATCGGTGACAGGGACGCGATTTCCGGCATTGCCGCGATAATCCCCGCAGCCATTGTCATCGCCACGGTCGCCGAACCCACGGAAATCCTCACCAGGGCCGCTACAATGAACGCCACCACCACGATGGGAAGTGCCGCGGAAGAAACCGCATTTCCGATTACCTCACCAAGGCCGGAATACTGCAGCATATACCGCAGCACGCCGCCGCAGGCCGTAACCAGTAAAATCATGCCGGTCGGTTCCAGGGATTTGGTCATCACTTTTTCCAGTTCTTCTTTGCCGTAACCGCGTTTAAAGCCAAGCAGAAGCATCGCCACGATCGTCGCAATGGTCAATGCCACAAACGGCTCTCCCAAAAATCCGATCACCGGCGCGATGGCCGCAAGGGAAGGCACCACGCCCACCACGGAATCCGCTATAATCAGCAGAAGGGGGATCAGGATGATTCCCACTACCATCGCAAAGCTGGGCAGTTTGGACTCGTCGATATCCTCCTGCTGCGCCACATGGTCCGGAACCGGAACATTATACTTTTTGCCGCAGATCGCGCCCCAAACCGGACCCGCCACCACCATGGCCACCGCACCGCAGAAAATACCGATCAGAATTACCCAGCCCAAATCCACATTCAGCATCGTCGCCACTAGCACGGGCCCCGGCGTAGGCGGAATATATGCGTGCCCTACCGCCAGACCTGCCAGCAGCGGAATGGCATAAAACAGGGAGGAACGTTTTGTCCTCTTTGCGAGGGAAAATGCCAGGGGAATCAGGATAATCAATCCCGCGTCAAAAAATACCGGCATTGCGATGACAAGCCCCGTCACGCCAAGCGCCCATGCCGCCTTTTCATCCCCGAATTTTCTGACCATGGTTACGGCCAGCGTCTGCGCGCCGCCCGATATTTCCAAAATGGCCCCGAACATGGAACCCAGCCCCACCAACAGGGCAATTCCTTTTAACGTATTCCCGATACCGTCGTTTACTGCGGTGACAATCCCCTCCAGCGGCATCCCCGCAATCACACCGATCAAAACCGCCCCGACCAGAATAGCGATCATGGCCTGCACTTTGAAAACAATAATCAACAACAATAACACTACCAGTCCGATGACTGCGGCGGCAATGAGCCTGCCGGGATTTAATGCTGTCGCCTCCATAAATACCCCTCCTCCTTTACTCCATGTACCCGCCCTTCATGGGGGATACTGCGTGCTCCGAAAAAATTTTTAAAACGCCTTTTTTGTACTTTGCCTCATGCGGCTGCCAGGCTGCCCTGCGTTTTTCCAAAATACGGTCCACTTCCTCTTTTGCAAGTTCCTGCCCCTTTACGCCGACAATCTCCAGAATGCGCCCCGGAATATCGATCCGGATCAAATCATCCTCTTCCAGTAATGCGATGGGGCCTCCCTCCGCCGCCTCCGGGGAAACATGGCCGATGGCCGGACCTTTGGATGCGCCGGAAAACCTTCCGTCCGTGATCAGCGCGATACTCTTGCCCAACTCCGGATCCGAAGAAATCGCCTCGGTGGTATAAAACATCTCCGGCATACCGGAACCTTTCGGCCCCTCATAGCGGATGATTACCGCGTCCCCGGGCCGGATACGGTGCTTCAGCACCGCGTCGATGGCCTCTTCCTCACAGTCGAAAGGCTTTGCCCGCAAAACCGCCCGGAACATTTCCTTCGGCACTGCGGAATGCTTCACCACGGAACCCTGCGGCGCAAGATTCCCTTTCAGGATCGCAATAGTGCCGTCGGTGCCGATGGCCTCGTCGAATTTGCGGATAATATCGGTGCGCTTAAGCTGCCACGGCTCCAAATATTTTTCGCATTTCTCATAAAAGCCGTTTCTCTTTAATTCCTCCAGATTCTCACCCAGCGTCTTACCCGTCACGGTCATCGCATCCAAATGCAGCATGGACTTGATCTCCTCCATCACTGCCGGAACGCCGCCCGCATAATAGAAAAACTGCGCGGGCCATTTCCCTGCAGGCCGGATGTCCAAAAGGTAATGGGCTCCCCTGTGCATCCGGTCAAAGGTGTCGGAATCAATTTCCAGTCCGAATTCATGTGCAATTGCCGGGATGTGCAAAAGCGAATTGGTGGAGCCGGAGATCGCCGCATGCACCATGATCGCATTCTCGAAAGACTGCATGGTCACGATATCGCCGGCTTTTTTTCCTTCCCGCGCCAGTTCCACAATCCTCTTTCCCGCTTCGTAAGCCGCCGTGCGCAGATCCGCACAGGTCGCGGGCATCAGCGCCGTACCGGGCAGCATCAGCCCCAAAGCTTCCGCCATGATCTGCATGGTGGATGCCGTTCCCATAAAGGAACATGCCCCGCAGGACGGACACGCATGCTGCTTGTAAAAAGTCAGCTGTTCATCCGTGATCTCTCCTCTCTGGCACATTGCGGAATATGCCCCGATCTGTTCCAGCGTCAAAAGATCCGGCCCCGCGTCCATCACACCGCCCGTCACCACGATGGAAGGCATATTCAACCGGCCGATTCCCATCAGACAAGCCGGAACGGACTTGTCACAGCTGGCGACAAACACACCGCCGTCGAATCCGGTAGAACTTCCGTGAATTTCGATCATGTTTGCGATCATGTCACGGTGCACCAGCGAGTAATTGATTCCGTCATGTCCCTGCGCGATACCGTCGCAGATATCCGTGGCAAAATACCGCGCACCTTTGCCTTTTGCTTCGTCAATTCCCCGCATCGCTTCCGCTACCAGACCGTCCAGATGGGCGCTTCCGGGATGACTGTCCCCAAACGTACTCTCCACAAGAATCTGCGGTTTCTCCAAATCTTCCACCGTCCATCCCATGCCCATTTTCAGGGGGTCATTCTCCGGCGCCAGTGCCCTGACTTTTTGACTGTTTAGTTCCATGCCTCTCCTCCTTGTTTTGTGGAAATACGATTACACATCAGATGTTTCCCTTTATTTTTATTATAATGAATGTACATATGAAGTCAAGTCATCCCGCGCTTTTCTACTTTTTCACTATTTTCCAAAGGCACGTTTTAGTGGAAATTTACAAATATTTGTAAAACCGTCTTATTTTTACTTGTTTTTCATCTTAAATCATCTGATTTCAAACAAAAAGCGGGAAAGTCATCATACGTCTCGTACCGCTTTCCCGCTTTTGTAATCCGCCCCGCGCATTCATCCGGCGGCCTTAGGGCCGCTGGCTATAAGGCCGCTGGCTATAAGGCCGCTGGCTATAAGGCCGCTGGCCTTAGGGCCGCTGCCTTCCGTCCCGGAGGCTTTTTATCTTTTCCCTGTTAAAAGCCAGATGCATCGTCATCGACGTCCTGGCTCCCACAAAATCCCCTGCCGCAATCGCATCCAAAATCATCCGGTGTGTGCGGATCGTCTCCTCCGCCAATTCCCTGTGCGTCACATTCACAAACATCATGACCGCTGTGTCAATAATGGGGATCAGCTGTTCCATCACTTTATTCCCCGTACATCTGGCGATACCGGTGTGGAAGGCAATGTCGTCCGGAATATAATCCTCCCCTTTCGCAATCTTCTCCTCCACCTCTCCGCAGAACCCCCGCAGTCTGCGCACGTCCTCCGGTGTGGCGCGAATCGCCGCCATCTCCGCGATGCCCGGTTCCAACAAAAGACGTACCTCCACCAAATCCAGCGCCATGGAAATTTTGTCTTCCACATTTCTGACGCCCAGCGGATCCTCCCGGTCGGCGACCATGCTGACCACATAAGTACCCGAACCCCTCCGGATCTCCAAAATCCCCTTGATAACCAGGGATTTTACCGCCTCCCGTATCGTGCTCCTGCCCACACCGAACATTTCACCCAGCTTAAACTCATTGGGCAGCTTTTCGCCTACGGCCATGGGTTTTTTGCGAATATAGCAAAGCAGCTGCTCCTCTGTCTGTTCCGCCAAAAGCTTGCTCCTTACATTTGATAGTTCTTCCATATCCTTTCAGCTCCGCTGCTCTCCCGCACCGCCAGTCTCGCCTTGATAACTTTCATCCGTTCCCCTTGCCGTCCCTCGATGGCTTCCACTGCCGTTTCCACCAGCGTCTTTCCAAACTCCTTATAGCCGTAATCAATGCTGGTAAGCCTCGGCATCAAGACCCCCGCCATATAGGTGTTGTCATGGCTGACCACCGAAATATCCTCCGGAATGCGGAAACCATGTTCCACAATACTGCGCATCACCCCGGCCGCCGTAAAATCGTTCACCGCTATCACAGCCGAAAATTCCAGCCCCTGATCAAAAATCCGGTTCATGAGCCTGTAACCGCCCACTTCATTGTATGTACCGTCCCCCGGCATCAGTTCCGGCACAAAAGGAATCCGGTGCTCTTCCAGAATTTCTTTATAACGTTCACACTTTTCCCAAGTGGAAAGCACATCCAGCCTTCCGCCCAGCATGGCAATCCTGCGGTGTCCCAGCGACAGCAGATGATCCATCAAAACCTCCATGGTCCATCTGCTGTCGATACACACGCTGCGGCACTGTGTTCCGGCCAGCTTCCCCGCCAAAACCACGGGGACATTGGACGCAATCTGGTTGATCCGTTCCACATATTTTTCGTCCGGAAAGCGGGCGTCCACACTGCCCCCGATCTGGATAATGGCCTCCGCACGCTGACTCAAAAACGTCTGCAATACCGCTTCCTCCCGCCGCGCATTCCCCAGCGTGTTGGCAAGCAGTACATTGTATCCGGCCTCGCTGGCCGCCTGCTCACAGGCCACGAAAAGTTCCGCATAATACGGGTTGCGGATATCGGCCGCCAAAATTCCGATCATACGGCTTTTTGTCTTTGACAGCCCTTTGGCCAGTGCGTTGGGTTTAAAATCATACTTCTTAACCAACGCCATCACCTTCCTGCGTTTCTCTGCCCGGACCCCCGCGCTGTTGGTCAATACCCTGGATACCGTAGCCGCCGAAACTCCCGCCTCCTTCGCAATGTCATAAATGGTTATCGCTTTATTCTCATTACTTTTGTGCCCCTGCATGTCCTCCCCCAAACCGTAAAACATTCTTACTTACCACCATGATAAATAAAAATCCGCCCCCTGTCAAGCTACAGAGGGCGAACCGTTATTCCAGAATTGAAATGAAGTTACTTCTTACGGAGTGGGGCTTTTGCCACCGGAATCCGCGCCACCGTAAAACTCATGGGCGAAAGGACAAGGACGCCGGTATAATCGGCTGTTTCGTTCCGGAGCGTAACCCTGTCGGGATTTTCGACGGTATTGTACGCGTCTTCCTCCCCTGCCAAAACCTGCAGGGATGCAGGCCCGCATACCTTCCAATGCGCGGGGAGGGCAAGGGCGAGCGGTTTTTCTGCATCGTTATGGTTTACCGCCTTTACAATCAGTTCCCCTGTACGTTCCTCCAAACTCAGGTTGACATAAACCTCTTCTTCCCGCAGTTTCTTCTCCTGTCCGTCCATGGACAGCGTGACGGTTCCTATATTTTCCCCGTACATTTTCTGTACATAGTAGCTGGGCGTCCCGTACGCGCGTTTCTCGTCAAACCAGATCATATCCGGCGACCACTGTGCAAATCCTGCCCGGGCAAACAAAGGGGCATAAGAAGCCAGTACCACCACATCCGCATTCCGCTCCACACCGGTCAAAAAGGCCGCCTCCGCCAGCGCACCTCCCAGCGTATTGGCTTCCGGCTTGTTCATACCGTTAACCGGATGGGCCGCATATTCCCCCGAAAACACCTTCACGTCCCTGGGATAGGCATCATAAAAATCCGTATGGTCGTAAAACCACTCCGGTTTCACATAATAATGTTCGTCCACCGCATAACAGAAAGTCCCTTTTCCCTGCGCTTCCTTCCGGTAAAACTCCCAAGCCTGCGTATAGTGGGCGGACGTGATATCGGGCCCGGCGGAACCGATCAGCTTAATATCCGGATACTTTTCGTGAATGGCGCGTTCAAACGCTTTATACCGGGCAAAGAAACGCGACTCCTTCGTCTCCCACTGTTCGTTCCCGATTCCCAGCATTGTCAGGCCAAAAGGCTTTGGATGTCCCATGCGGGCGCGCAGACCGCCCCATCGCGTATCTTCTCCGCCGTTTGCAAATTCCACCAAATCCAGCGCATCCGAAATAAATTGTCCAAACGCGGGATCTTCCAATTCCACCAGTTCATAAGACTGATACTGGCAGGCAAGTCCCACATTGAGAACGGGAAGCGGTTTCGCCCCGATCATCTCGCACAGCACAAAATATTCGTAATACCCAAGTCCCAGCGTCTGGTTATAATGGGCATAGTCGGAATGCCAGCCGTCCTTTTCTTTCGTCTCATGCACCGCCCAACGGTTAAAATTGACTTTACGGTCCTCTATTCTGCCAACGCTCTCCTTCCAGCGGTAACGATTCTCCAGCGTGTTGCCCTCTATGATACATCCCCCCGGGAAACGCAAAAAACCGGGATGCAGATCTTTTAAAAGCGTGAACAAATCCCGTCTGAACACCCCTGCCACTGCGTCCGCAGGCATCATGGAAACCAGGTCAAACTCCACCGTACCGGGCCTGTCAAGGGCAATCACAAACAAGCCGCCCTCCACATCCTCATCCAGGGAAAGCATTGTCTCATAACGGTTCCATTTCCGCAGGCAGTCCCTGCCTGCGTGTATGCAGGCCACCTTTTCCTGCGCCGCACAACGGCCGTCCTTTTGCACCGATATCCGCAAATCCCCCTCATAGTCCGCCAGCCTCGCATAAAACGAAACCCGGTAGGATTTTCCTTTTTGCAAATACAGGCCGCGATATGCCTGATTGGAAAACCCCTGCCCGGCCGCCAGCGCCGTAAAACGCAGATAATGCGGGTTGACACGGCTCACCGGACTGCCGCTGACATACTCTGCTTTCCCTTTTCCGCAGTCCGCCGTCGCCTCCCAGCCGTAGCCGTAATCCGGCTTCGTATAATAATCGCCCTTTTGTCCGTAACAATCCAAGGCTTCAAAAGACCGGTTCTCCAACAGTTCCGCATATAAACCGCCGTCAGCCGCATAATTGATGTCCTCGAAAAAAAGACCGATCATTCCTTCCGCAATGGGCACGCCTTTTTTGTCCGAAACATGCAGTACCATCGTATTCTCCCTCCCCGATTTACAGAACCTTCGACAGAAAATCTTTGAGACGGTCGTCTTTGGGATTTTCAAACAATTCCTTGGGCGGCGCGTCCTCCCGGATTTGTCCGTCCGCCATGAAAATTACCCGGCTCGCCACCTCCCGGGCAAATCCCATCTCATGGGTGACAATCACCAT
>DERU01000310.1:5728-13609 GCA_002361095.1 Lachnospiraceae bacterium UBA3332 | reverse complement strand
TCATGGGTGACAATCACCATCGTCATGCCCGATTTTGCAAGGTCACGGATCATATCCAAAACCTCGCCCACCATCTCCGGATCCAGCGCCGAAGTCGGCTCGTCAAAAAGCATCACATCCGGTTCCATCGCCAACGCCCGGACAATGGCAATTCTCTGCTTTTGTCCGCCGGAAAGACGGTTTGGGTATTCATCCCGTTTCTCCAAAAGGCCGATCCGCGCAAGCAGTTCGTCCGCCTTCTTTTCCGCTTCCTGCCTGGTTGCAAGTTTCAAATGAACGGGCGCCATCGTAATATTTTCCAGTACCGTTTTGTGGGGAAACAGGTTAAAATGCTGAAATACCATCCCCATCCTGCGGCGGTGCAAATCAATGTCCACCTTTTTATCCGCCAGGTTGACGCCTTCAAAATAAACTTCCCCCTCCGTCGGACTCTCCAAAAGGTTCAGGCTTCGCAGAAAAGTGGATTTTCCGGAACCGGAAGGCCCAATGATGGCGACCACTTCCCCCCTGGCTATATCCAGATTACAGTGATCCAACGCCTTGACGACGCCTCCGTTAAACTCTTTTACCAGATTCCTGACTACAATCAGCTTATCTTTGGTCGCCACGTCTCATCCTCCTCTCGATGGCCTCTATAATCTTGCTCGCCGGATAGTTGATACAGAAATAAATCAGCGCCGCAACCACATAAGGCCCCAGGGTGATGTACGTGGTCGCCGCGACGGTTTTGGCCGCCCACATCAATTCCATCATGCCCAGTGTGGAACAGATGGAAGATTCCTTGACCATGGTGATAATCTCGTTTGCCAGGGCAGGCAGCACATTCTTGACCGCCTGCGGCAGTACCACCTTCGTCATTGCCGCAGAGGACGAAAGTCCCAGACTGCGGGCGGCTTCCATCTGTCCGATATCCACCGCCAAAATGCCGGCCCGGAAAATCTCCGCAACATATGCCGCGCTGTTGAGGGAAAGCGCCACTACCCCCGGCACGAACATGGCAATATTGATGAAACCGAACAAATACACCGACGGCAGTTTAATGAAATTAAAGAGCCCGAAATAGATCAGGGAAATCTGCACCAAAAGCGGCGTCGCGCGAAACACATCAATGTAAAGTCCGGATAAAAACCGGATTACTTTATTTTTACTCAGCCGCAAAATAGCCAGCAGCATCGCCGGTATAATGGCCAGCAAAACCGCAAAAACGGAGAGGAGCAGGGTATATTCGATTCCCTGCACAAACATCGTTCCGTATTTGGGCAAAAAAGAAAAATTAAAAAAACTTGTCGTCGACATACCCTGCTCCCATATTTTTATTGATCATATTTCCGTTTTATTCGGCCTCTACCGCCTGATCGCTGAGCGCGTCCGCTTCCTCAATCCATTTTTCCACGGAACCGTCCCCAAGCGCCGCCGCAATGGTTTTGTTGAAGGAATCCAGAAGTCCCTTGGGATCCCCCTTCTGGACGGATACCACATAAGGAGCCGGATCGCCCAGGGAAATATCCGCGATCACCAGATCGTCGTTGGTATCCGCGTACTGCATCGCCACCGCGCCGTCCAGTACAATCGCGTCACACTTGTCATATTCCAGATTATTTACCAGATCCATCACGCTGGAAAGGGCCAGCAGAGTGGAACCGCTCATGTCATTGGTCACGATATCCGCTTTCGTGGTTCCGGTCTGCGCGCCTACCGTTTTCCCGGCCAGCGCCTCAAAGGAGGTGTATTCCCCCTGCTTATCTGCCTTGATCAGCACCATGGGCGGATAATCCGTATAATAGGGATCCGAGAAATCAGCCACTTTCGCGCGTTCCTCGCTTACCTCTACCGCCGCGATCACCATGTCGATTTCCCCTTTCTGCAAAGACAGCATCAGGTTATCGAAGCTCATGTTGACCACTTCCAGTTCCCTGCCCATATCCTCCGCCAGCTTTTTGGCCACGGAAACATCGATACCGGCGTACTGCTGGTTTCCGTCATCGTCAAGAACGATAAACTCAAAGGGCGGATAATCCGCCGATGTGCCCAGCACCAGCTTATCGGATGCCGCCCCGCTGCCATTCCCACAGGCAGTCATGCAGACTGCCACCGCCGCAGCGCCAAGCGCCGCCGCAAATTGCTTCCAACCTTTTTTCATTTTTCACTCCGTTTCCGCGCTGCTTTTTACACATAACGGGTTTGTGGCAAGCAGCGCACAGACACAAACCTGCAGATTAAAAATTTAACACTTCCTATATATAAAAACGGACGAGCCCATTTTTATAACATTGCCTTCGCGAATTCCTCCGCCAAAATCCGGTTGTCCGCATTGCCCCCGCTGATCACCAGCGCAATGTTTTTTCCCGGGATCCGATCCCCATACTGCAGCATCGCCGCAATCGGAGCGGCCCCCGCCGCTTCCGCCACAATTTTTTCCCTGGCGACGGCATGCAGCATCGCTTTGCGGACGTTCTCCTCTTTCACGGCAAAACCGCCGTCCACTCTCTCATGCATTGCGTAGGACAACTCCCCGATTCCCCCCACCATCGCCTCGCAGATGGAATCCTTGCTCGGGTATGCGTGGTAAGCCCGTTTGTCGCGCACGGAGTCTTCCCATGCCCTGCAGGCCTCCGAATAAACGGCAGCTACCCGCACGTCGGGCCGTATGCCTTTTGCCGCCGTCGCAGTTGCGGTACACAGCCCGCCGCCCCCCACCGGCGCAAGAATCATATCGATTTGGGGATTCTGCCGCATAATTTCCAGCCCCACGGTACCCTGCCCGGCATAGACCAGCCGGTCTTTGTCCCAGCCGTCGATCAAACGGTATCCGTTCTCCCGTATGTATGCCGTCCCCAGCCTCTCCGCCTCGTCGAAACAATCGCCCATCAACAGAACCCGTGCGCCGTAATACCGGATTTTCTCGATTTTACTCTCGGGCGTGTTTGCCGGAACAATAACCGTCGCCGGTTTCATCCCCAAAAGATTCGATACATAAGCGACGGCAATCCCATGGTTACCGGAAGATACCGCCGCAACCCCTTCCTTTTTCTCTGCTTCCGACAGCGATAAAATCTTGTGTAACGCGCCCCTTATTTTAAACGCCTTGATGGGCTGCTGGCACTCCAGCTTCAAAAATACGTTCCGGCCGCCTCCGCTTAAATAGATAGACTTCTCCAAAGGGGTCTCCCGCAAAAACGGACGGATATGCTTCTCCGCCGCCAATATCTCCTCAAACGCCAGCTGTTCCACCTTCTATCGCCTCCGTCCTGCATCCTTTACGCCGCACCGCCGTCAGCCGCCTTTACACAAAAACACAGCATCTGCGCAACGTCATGATTCGAGCGCACATGCTGCGTGAAAAACCGGGAACTATCCGTTGTATCCATACATAAATATAAATTTTTTGTATATTCTACAGGATAATTCTCAAAATTTCAATAGGAATATTAACTTTTTTGTATTTTTTTTCATTCCGTCCTCAACCGTTATGCGCCAAAGGTTTGCACGTTAACCGTTGCCGCTGCGGTTTGCGCTGCGTCCGCAGCGCTTCCGGCCATGGTTCCGAGCCCGGACGCCGCTCCGGCGCCCACAGCCGCTTCCCCGGCGGCGGACACGCCTGCCGCCTGTGCAATCTGGTTGAACTGCTGGACGGCCTCCCTTTGCTCTTCCCGGCTCCGCAGCCCCGGAAGATCCGGCAAATCTGCGAAAATACGCGCATGCTCCTTGGCCCTTCGCTTAATCTGCCTGTCTTTGAGTTCCCGTTCCACCTGCAGGCGTTTCTTTTCCTCTTTCGCTTTCCGAAGCTTCTCCGCCCGGGCCTTCATCTCCCCTTCTTCTTTCACCTGCCGGATCTTTGTCCGGGCGCAGCGGATGACATAATCCATCTGGGCAACCGCAGCCGAACGTTCTTTCTTATCATAACTTTGGTTGCTGCCGATTTGCGCCCTTCTGGCATATACGCCTGAAATGAAGGAACGGATTGACCGGTCCTGGGATGCCCTGCAAAGCTTGGACATATCCCTGCCCATGCTATAGTTGATCTTCTTTTTAATCTTAATGAAAGGCTCTTTCTTTGCCTCCTTCATCTTTTCCAGCATCTTGCGTACGCCTTCCAGTTCCCGCTCCTCTTTGCTCATCAGGGAATCGGAACCCCCCGCCGCATCGTCCTTACCCCCAAAAAGCCCCAAACTTCCCGGCGCCTTTTCAGGCGCAGGCATCTCCATCGTCCACTCCAGGGATTCTCCGTTGGAGGACAAAACCGCTCCGGCGCCGTCGCTGCCGGACAAAAGGGAACGGTTGATCTGTGCTTTTGCATCCGCAATCATTCCCATTCCCTGCTGCCACGCCTTTTCCCCTTCGGACATCCAGTCAAGAAAATCCTGCGACAGCACGATAAAACCACCCTTACCACACTGCCTGGCAAGCTGTTCCACCGCCGCAGATTCCGTCTCTCCTTCATACAATACAAACCGGATACCGGGGTGCGCGCTGCAGATCTCCTTCCAGACTTTCTGGGCGCCGTCCGTATTTTCCGTGGGCACAAAGCTGTCCCACCGGCCCTTTTGGGCTTCCCCCATCTGCGTATCGGCCGCTTTCCCGCCGGCCCCTTCTTCCGTAACAGGCCATACTGCCTGCCTGCCATAACCTGTCGCTTCCACTTTCATGGTGATACCCCCACCCACCGGCCGGGCCACAACGATTTTTTCCCGGTCGTATTCTTAATTTTTCTTTCCCTATGCCGATATATAAATAGTTATACGTTACCGTTTGAATACCCTATAAATTGCAACGTTTATAAGCTGTAATGAACGGATGATACTTTTTGCAGGAGGTTCTACGATATGGCTGAAAATAGCAGACCAAACCGCCGTGCCGATTTTAGGCTCACCCTCTCCATACCCGTCAAACTCACCTATGTCGATCCGCAGACCAAGCGCAGTAAAAATATCAGCGGGGTTACGCGCAATCTGTCGGCCAACGGAATCTATATCGTTACCGAAAAGCAGCTTCCCCCTTCCACACATTTTATCATTCACTTCCATCGGCAGGAATTGATGATTGCCCCGCAGGCGGTGAATCTCAAGGAAGACATTCTGGAAAACGGCCAATACGGTTATGGCTGTAAATACGAAAATTTCTCCGACAGTTTCGAGAGCCAGATGCGCGCTTTCCTGTTCCGCAAGGAAGCCATGATCAGGATGAAAGGCCAGAAAGAATAAAAAACAATTCCTGTTACATACAGAGGCTGCCGTTTGCCAAGGCAGCCTCTTTTATGATCCTTATTCGGCCGCTCCCCTGCAACGGTTCAGACAAACCCAAACGGTCGCTACGCCTTCACATCAATAATATTGCCGGTCGGCATCGCCTGATCGACTTCCTCTATCATCTTATAAAGTCCTTCCACCGCCACTTCATTGGTTTCCATCGCCTTTTTGACCACAGCCATTCCCACATTCCTCTGCAGCTGGTTGCTTGCAAGGCTCATGCTCATTGCAGCGATATCTATATCCATATCCATAATTTTTCCTCCTCCTTAACCCTGCTGCTGCGCATTCCTGCTTTTCAGAACCTTTATTTCTTTTATCGGCACTTCCCCGAAAATCTTTAGGGTATCGTCAGTTTTGTGCCGCCGGCTCTCCTCCCCCGTCCGCCGCTTCTTCCAAAGTCTCCGGCGCGGCGGCTTGCTCACGTTCCGAAACAGGCGCTTTTTCCGCGGACGCTTCCGGCCGCTGCCCTTCTTTCTTCTCCCCAAACCGCAGGAAAAACGCATAAATATCCACCACCGCCTGATACAATTCCTCCGGAATCTCACTGCCCAGTTCCAGCTGCGTCAGGATGGTCGCCAGCGATTCGTCCTCGTAGACGGGAATTTCGTGTTCCCCCGCTACCTCCACTATTTTCTCCGCCATATATCCCATGCCCGAAGCAATTACCACTGGCGCACGGTTCTTTTCCTCGTTATAACTGAGTGCCACCGCCTTTTTGTTGAGTAAATTCCTATACCCTGACATTCACCGCGTTCCTCCTTTCCACCAATTTCGGGAAAGCCTCCGTCAGCGGAATGGATTCCCTGCTGGAGCCCGTCACAAAATTCTCTACCCGGATATTATTTTCCGACAAAATCCTGCTGATTCCCTGCCGGATTTCACTGTCCCGGCTTCTGTATTCGTCCGGATAATCCAGCTGCAAATCCATCCTGCCGTCCCGGTAGAGGAAAAATAAATCAAAAAATCCCACATCCTCTATGTCAAATTTAACGAGCATCTTCACCGCCCGTTCGTCCTCTTCCAAACTCTTTGCGTCCTGTGCGTCCGGATCTACCCACATTTCGGAATAAATCAGTCTGTCGTCCACCACCATCGGCAGCATCAGGTGAAGCACCGGCATATATACGCTCTCGTTAAGCAGCGCGTTATTGATAAAGTTTTGCGCCAGCTGTCTCCTCTCCACGCCCTCCTCGCCTTTCAGGCCGGACTGGATCATATGTAAAATCCCCTTCCCGATATCCTCCCGGGCGCCGTCGTCGGCGGCCTTGCGCAGTACCGTTTCCAGCGCGTCCGGCGTCAATTCCCCAAACGTATTGCGAAACTCCTGAAATCCCAAAAGCCTCTGAAAAACATTTTTGATGCCTTCCATACTTCCGTTCTCATAACGGGAAATCTGATATGCCATCTGCACGGTAATGTTTCGCAGGCTTCCCCTGTCATGGGTGGCACTGATATACCTGTTCAGATAAGGAAGCACCCTGTCTTTTAAAAACGCGGCGTTTTGCTCCGTCTCCCCTTTGGAAATCAGCTTCTGCCCCGGTATGCCTTCTTCCCTGCTTCCCGCTTCCTGCTGGCGGATGCCAAAGGGCACGTTTCCTTCCTCTTTGGAAGCAGCGCCGTTTTGGGATACTCCCTGCCCTGCCCCCTGCTCCCTGGCGTCTCCTTCTTTGACCGCTTCCTCCGCCGCCTGGCCGTTTTGTCCCGTCTCCTGGCCCTGCGCCTCTTCCGCGCCGTCCTGGCCGTTCATCTTTTGCAGCTGTTCCATCAGTTTGCCCAATTCGGCCGCCGGTCCGGAAAACATCCGGCCCTGGCATTCTTTCAGCGCATTTTCGATGGTCTGCAAAATATGGTTTCCCGACGCCATATCCGCATATCTGCGCAAAAAGTCAAGAATGCCCGATTTAAGTTCCACGGAAGTGGTATTCTGGAATACCTGCCGGATCAGGTCAAAAAAGGGACCTTTAAAACGCATGGAAACCTCCACCTGCTCCTGCACATACCCGGACATATCCGATGCTTTTAACCCGATACGGCTAAAGAAATCCGCCAATACCCCTGTTCCGTCGGAAGCAAAGCCATTCTTCGCAAAACTGGCCATTTTTTCCCGGAACAGCTGGGCAAGATCCTCCACACCGTCCGGGGAATCCCGTAAGAGTTTGATGAAGTTGCTGAAATTAGATTCGAAATTCTGCTTCATCTGCGCCTGGGCATCCGCCCCGGCGTCGTTTCTCCCGTCCGGGCGCACCACCTTATCCGGCACTATGGGAGCCTGTACCCCCGCGATATCCTCCTGTGTGGGCTGGTTGGGGCGGATTGTATTGTTTTCATAGCCGGTAAGCGGTGTCGTGACTTTCAAAATATTTGACATTTTTTTTCTGCTCCATTTATTTTTCTTAATTTTTTGCCGATATATAATGTATGTCTTGTATTATGGACTTCAACCCAAAATTGACAGATAAGGCGGTGTAATTATGGACAACTCTATGGATAACCTGTTGGATACTTACCTATTTGAGACCAACTCTCTGCTGGAACAGCTGGATGAACTGCTGATCAATGCGGAAAAGGACCGGGATTTCACCTCTGACGAGGTCAACCAGATCTTTCGTATCATGCATACCATCAAGGGCTC
>DERU01000310.1:4996-5390 GCA_002361095.1 Lachnospiraceae bacterium UBA3332 | reverse complement strand
TTCCCTTATGACGATCGCCCATCACATTGAGGATTTGTTCTTCTATATCCGTGAGCATGGCATGGAAGGTATCGACAGTTCCTCAAAAACGGATTTGTTTAACCTTATGTTTAAATCTACCGACCAGCTCCGTGAGGAAATTCAAAAGGTAGAGAATAACGAGCCACTCAGTACTAATATCGACACCATAATCGCGGAAATTAATAGCTTTCTGGACAAAATCAGTTCCGGACAGTCCGGTGCGCCGGACGCTGCGGCTCCCGCAGGCGCAAACGAAACGAAGGCTGCGGCTGCTCCAAGCGGCGGCGCTCCGGAAGGTCTCCCCAAAGATAAAGGAGCCTGTTTTGTACATATCTTCTTCGATGAGGGATGCGGCATGGAGAATCTGCGTGCG
>DERU01000310.1:4457-4750 GCA_002361095.1 Lachnospiraceae bacterium UBA3332 | reverse complement strand
CGGCATGGAGAATCTGCGTGCGTTTATGCTTGTCACCTCCCTGCGGGATGTAAATCCGGATTTCAGATTTTATCCCGAAGATATCGAAACCAACAGCGATTCTGCGGAAAACATCATCCGCAACGGATTTTATATTGCCTACGATTCACAGGAAGCTGCGGAGATCGGTACCAGCATCATCAAGGATACCAACAACATCCGCTCCTACGAAATTGTTGACAATCCTGCCGCAGCGGCGCCGGCGGCTCCGGAGACTCCGGCGGCTGTTTCGGCTGCCGCTCCTGCCGCTTCCA
>DERU01000310.1:3879-4197 GCA_002361095.1 Lachnospiraceae bacterium UBA3332 | reverse complement strand
GGCTGCCGCTCCTGCCGCTTCCAGTTCCGCTCCCGCCGCTTCCAATGCGGCGGCCAAGCCTGCGGCAACCCACAGCGGTTCCGTAAAGCAGAACCTGATTTCCGTGAATCTGTCCAAGCTGGACAGCCTCATGGCTCTTGTGGGCGAAATCGTGATCACGGAATCCATGGTGGTATCTTCTCCCGAGTTGAAAGATGTCAAACTGGACACTTTTCTTAAAAATACCAGACAGCTGCGCAAGCTGACAGACGAATTGCAGGACATTGCCACCTCCCTGCGCATGGTTCCGATCTCCGGCACGTTCCAGAAGATGAACCG
>DERU01000310.1:0-3573 GCA_002361095.1 Lachnospiraceae bacterium UBA3332 | reverse complement strand
CCAGAAGATGAACCGTATCGTCCGCGACATGAAGCAGGAATTACATAAAGATGTACGCCTTACCATCATCGGCGAAGAGACGGAGGTGGATAAAGGCGTCGTGGACAGTATCAGCGATCCGATTATGCACATTGTCCGCAATTCCATGGATCACGGCATAGAGGAGAATGTGGAAGACCGTATCAAGGCCGGCAAAAATCCGCAGGGCGAAATCACTCTTGCCGCCCGTCACTCCGGCAATGAAGTCATCATCTCCGTCACCGACGACGGCGCCGGAATGGATCCTGCTGTCCTCCTTGCCAAGGCAAAATCCAACGGACTTTTATACAAGCCCGAGGAAGAATACAGCCAGAAGGAAATCCTTTCCTTCATCATGCTGCCCGGTTTTTCCACCAACAAAGAAGTGACGGAGTATTCCGGACGGGGCGTGGGCATGGATGTGGTCAAACGGAATGTGGAGTCTATCGGCGGCACAGTGGTGATCTCCAGTGAGTTGGGCGTGGGTACCACCATGACCCTGAAGATTCCGCTCACCATGGCGATTACCGACGGTATGGAAATTTCGGTCGGCGGTTCCATCTTTACCATCCCGATCTCGAATGTCATCCGTTCCCTGAAAGTACAGCCCGAGGAAGTCACGTACGATTCCGAGGGACATGAACTTATCCGGTGTATGGGAGACTTTTATCCGCTGGTTCGTCTGCACAAGCTATACGGAATCGACAACAGTATTACAGAAGTGACCGACGGACTGATCATGCTGGTGGAAACCAGTGAGAAATCCTACTGTCTCCTGATAGACGAATTGCTCGGCGAACAGCAGGTAGTGGTAAAGCCGCTTCCTGACTATTTAAACCACTTTAACATCAAGGATTCCGGCATCAGCGGCTGTACCATTCTGGGTGACGGCAACATCAGCATTATCTTGGATGTCCTGAATTTGTACCATGCGGCACAGTCCATTCTTTAACCGGCGGCCGTACGGCGGATACCACTACCACTACATTTTCCCACAGTCTGCGCGGTAACGCGCAGGCTTGGCTTAATAGTAACCAGGAGGATTTTACTATGCTTGACAACAACAACGTTAAGGAAAATACAATGACCGACAATTTCGACATATCTGCCGATCCCGAAGCGGAAGGCGACGACGGGTATGTGAGGAGTTACCTGACCTTTATCTCAAACGGCCTTAATTACGGGGTGGATAATGCGCATGTGGTCGAAATCGTCACGGATTATTCCCTCCGCCCGCTTCCCATGGTTCCTGAATATATCAGGGGCATAATCAATTTGCGGGGAGAAGTAATCCCGATCATTGATCTTCGGCTCCGGCTTGGCTGTTACGACAACATTGCTTCCAGCTGTACCATAATTTTACAGGACGATGCCACCACCATCGGACTGATTGTGGATCAAGTGTCCCAAGTGCAGGACATCGACTTGAAAAAAACGGTTCCCATCCCGGTAGAGAGCAAACAGGAACTCACCAACCGCATGATTTCTTTGGATGACGGCACAGTCATTCTGGTACTCAATTTTGAGGCCCTTATTGCATAATCTATAAAGTGGGAGAAAGAACATGTTAACAATCAGCGATAAAGATTTTACACGTCTGCACACATTCATCAAACAAAAATACGGTATTGATCTTTCCAAAAAGAAGCAGCTCATTGTCGGCCGGTTGTCCAACGACATCGTGTCAAAGGGATACACCAATTTCACCGATTATGTGAACGATATCCTCACCAAGGCTACACCGGCTGACATCGACAATATGCTTAACCGGCTCACTACCAACTATACCTTTTTTATGCGGGAAGAAGATCATTTTGACTTTTTCCGCAATACGATTTTACCATACTTGGAAAAAACAAAGCGGGACCGGGTTTTGAGTATCTGGAGCGCAGGCTGTTCCAGCGGACAGGAACCCTACACCCTGTCCATGATACTCAAAGAGTATTTCGGTACTAAGGCAGGTATGTGGGATACCCGCGTTTTAGCCACCGATATTTCCCAGAATGCGCTCTCTGCCGCGCAAAATGCACAATACGACGAAGAATCCCTTTCCAAACTACCGACGGGCTGGAAAACCAAATATTTTAGCCGCACTTCGGAACCCGGCGTCTGGAGTGTAAAGCCGGAATTAAAGTCCAACGTAATATTCCGAACATTCAATCTGATGGATCCCATTCGCTTCCGGCTAAAATTCGACGTCATCTTCTGCCGTAATGTCATGATCTATTTTGATCAGGATACCAAAAACCAGCTGGTGAACCGTTTTTATGATGCCACCAATCCAGGCGGTTATCTCCTGATCGGACATTCCGAGAGCGTGGATAAAACCGCTACCAGATATAAATATATCCAACCGGCGCTTTACAGAAAAATGCCGTAACGGTAACAAAAAGGACAGGTAAAAGATATGCTCACAAATTCACCCATCAGGGTTATGGTCGTGGACGATTCCATTGTCTTTGGCCATTTTCTTACAAACAGCCTTCCGGTTGCCAATAAGCGCATCCAAATTGTAGGTTATGTTTCCAATGCGCTGGATGCGATCGGCAAACTGCCGGAATGTAAACCGGATGTCATTACCATGGATATTGAAATGCCGAAAATGAACGGTATCGAGTTTTTGAAGCAGGTTCTGCCCCGGAACCCGATTCCCGTTATTTTGGTTTCTTCCGTAAATATGACCGTATTTGACGCGTTATCCCACGGTGCGGTCGATTTTGTCCGGAAACCGGATCCCACAGCAAATTTTAACCGCCAGGATTTTATAGCGGCACTGGCCAATAAGGTTGTGGTAGCTTCCCGTTCCAAAGTCAGGATTCCGGCCTCAGCTGCCTCTGGCGGCGCACGCCCAATGGTTTCTGCGATTGCCCCCAAGCTGCAGCTGACATCCCCGAGTCCTCTCACCATGAGTTCCACGGTCATCGCCATCGGAGCCTCAACCGGCGGCACGGAAGCCACGCTTCAGGTTCTTCAGGATCTTCCTGCGGATATGCCGGGCATCGTGGTCACCCAGCATATGCCGGAAGGTTTCACGAAAATGTATGCGGAACGCCTTGACCGGCTTTGCAAACTACACGTCAAGGAAGCCAGCAACGGTGACCGGATTGAGCGCGGTACTGTGCTGATTGCCCCCGGCAATCAGCACATGAAGGTGGTACGCATCGGCACCAGTTATTCGGTCAGCTGCTTTACCGGCGAAAAGGTGAGCGGCCATATGCCATCCGTGGATGTGCTTTTCCGTTCCATGGCCGAAACCGTCGGCAAAAACGGCATCGGCATCATCCTCACCGGCATGGGCGCGGACGGCGCGGACGGACTTCTGCGGATGCGCAAATCCGGTGCTTACACCATCGGACAGGATCGGGAATCCTGCGTCGTCTACGGAATGCCCATGGTGGCATACGACATCGGCGGGGTCTGCACCCAATCCTCCTGTGCCAATATTCCCCGCGTCCTTCTCAACCACCTCAACAAGCTGAAATAGACGCCAAAGTGTCCTGCATGACAAAGGAGAAAACGGACGGGAGGGGCCGGCGCACAATATTGTGCGCCGGC
>DERU01000067.1 GCA_002361095.1 Lachnospiraceae bacterium UBA3332 | reverse complement strand
GAAAATCTCCCCTACTCGATTCTTACCCGAAGCGGATGAAGTATATCGCCGAGACAGATTCTTTTATGGAAAAGGACTGCGACAGCCTTTCCTATGTAAGGAATGTGACGCAGCCGTATGGCTGGATAAAGAAATCGGGCACGCCGCCGTGCGGCCATTTGGATGTGATTTTAATGACAGATAAGGCGTATGAACTTGGGGATGAGGAACGGGTAAAGATTATAGGGGTTTTTGCCGGAGGGACGGTGATCATAAGCTGGCAGGAGTTCTCGAAAACAGTACAATAGATGATTTTTCGGAACTTTCCCGGAAAGAAAAAGTGGATCTGTGCGCGGCTGCAAAAAAAGGTGGTAAAAGAGTTTTTTGATGTCTTCGAGCCGTCTTTGGAAAAAATTAAGAATTTTTTTAAGAACCCCGCAGGATTTTGGAAAGAACTTCTGTATACAATAGAACAGTCAAAGATGGCACGGGAATCCCTTTTGCCTGCAGTAACAGTTCAGCCCCAATGGCAGCGGCTTAAGGCGGGAGGCAGGTCAGGATTTTTTCTTGACAAAAAGAAGCTAAAGTATTATTGTATTAGAGGAATAATACAGAAAGGAATGGAAACATGGGAGCGTTGGTGGAAGTGAGGGATATATGCAAGATCTATAATCCGGGCGAGAACGAGGTGCGGGCGTTGGATCATGTGGATGTGGTAATTGAAGAAAATGAGTTTGTGGCGATTATCGGTCATTCCGGTTCCGGCAAGTCCACGCTGATGAATATGCTGGGCTGTCTGGACGTGCCCACCAGCGGCTCTTATTTTTTGCACGGGCAGGATGTGTCTTCCATGAGCGACGACGAACTGTCCGATATCCGCAATAAGGAGATCGGATTCATTTTTCAGGGCTTTAACCTGATCCCGAATCTGACTGCGGAGGAAAATGTGGAGTTGCCGCTGATCTACCGGGGGGTGGGGCGCAGGCAGCGCAAGGAACTGGCGCGCAAAGCCCTGCAGAAGGTGGGCCTTGCAAACCGCATGGATCATAAACCGTCCGAGATGTCGGGCGGACAGCAGCAGCGGGTCGCGATTGCGCGGGCAATCGCCCAGGCGCCTCCGGTGATTCTGGCGGATGAACCCACCGGAAACCTGGATTCCAATTCCACAAAGGAAATTATGGATATCCTGCGGCAGCTGCACCGGGAAGGGCGCACGGTGATCCTGATTACGCATGACAATGAAATTGCCGCGCAGGCGAAACGCGTGATCCGGATCCGGGACGGTAAAGTGGAAGAGGATGTAACCATGGAAACGGAGGCAGGAGGAAGAGAGGCATGAACGGGGAAATGGAAATAAGGCAGACGAACGAAAGCAGCACGGCAGTGGGAGAGACTGTTAAAGCGGAGGAAAGCAGTAAGGTGGAAGAAAACGGCAAAAAGGAAAAGAAAATAGGAAAAAGGGAGAGAAAGGCAGCCCGGACGAAGAAAAAGTTTAAAAAGCGTTACATTGTGATGGGTGCAGCCGCAGTACTGGTTTTGGGCTTTTTTGTGTTCTCCAGATCGGCGGCGGAGAATACGGTGATGCCGGTGAGCTGCGCCAGCGCATACATAGGGGATGTGGAGGAAAACGTGGCGGCCAGCGGTAAGGTAGGCAGCGCAAAAGTCCAGACCTACTTCGCGCCCGTGGGAGCAAAGATTGCGGAACTCAAAGCGGCGGTGGGCGATGAGGTCAAAGCCGGGGACATGCTGGTCGTTTTCGATACGCAGGAACTGGAAAAAGAAAAGACCAAGGCCGAACTGCAGGCGTCACAGGCAGAGAGCAGCTACAAAAGCGCAATGCAGGAGAGCAACGAAAACAAAAACGAATACTCCGACGCGTCCCTGGGGCTGGAGGAACTGAAAGTGATGGAGGAAAACCAAAAGCAATACGTGCAGGGACTCAAATACGAACTGCAGGACGATACGGCGGACAAGAAACAGGATTTGTATGAATGGGACAAGAAACTGCAGCAGGAACTCAATTACCAGAACCGGAAGCTGGCAGAGATGGCGCCGGGCAGCAAGGAAGAGGAAAACACCCAGGAGGTGATTGACAATATCACCAGCCAGCGCGCCGATGTGCAGAACGAACTGAGCATGCTGGACAATGATGAAAACCTGAAACAGAAACAGCGGTTGATTGATTTTGAAGAGAAAAAGTTAAGCGACATGAGCGAGGAAATTTCCCGCCGCGAGTCCAAGCAAAGTTCTTCCGAAGCGGGCATTATGAACGGCTATGCCCAGAAAGAGAAAAAAATTTCGGTGGAGAGCGCGAACCTTTCCGTACAGGAAGCGGCACAGCAGCTGGAGACCGCGCAGGCAGGCGTGGTTGCCGGTTTTGACGGAATCGTGACGGAAATATCCG
The DNA here is from genome assembly GCA_002361095.1 of Lachnospiraceae bacterium UBA3332. Lineage (GTDB taxonomy): Bacteria > Bacillota > Clostridia > Lachnospirales > Lachnospiraceae > Gallintestinimicrobium. The sequence continues at coordinate 587 of DERU01000067.1, read as the reverse complement.
TTGTGGAGGGCGCTACCGTGGCCAACGGCGCGCAGCTTTTTACCGTGGAAAGCAACCGGGACGTAAAAGTAACGGTGGAGTTGAGCAAATATGATTTGGAAAAAGTAAAAGAAGGACAGGAAGCGGATCTGACGATTGCCGGTACGTCCTATCAGGGAAAAGTGGAAAAAATCAACCGTATGGCGCAAAACAACCAGCAGAACGCGCCGGTGGTATATGCGGATATCTCGGTGGTAAATCCGGACGGCAATATCTTTTTGGGCGTGGAGGGTAAGGCGAGCATCCATACGGCAAAATCCGAAGGCGCCGTTCTGGTTCCCTATGAGGCGGTCAACGCGGACAGGGACGGGGATTTCTGCTACGTGGTCAAAGAGGGAATCGTCATAAAGCAGTATATCGTGACGGGCATTTCCAACGATACCGATGTGGAGGTTAAAGAGGGCATTGCCGAGGGCGACGCAGTAGTCATCGCTTCCGGTATAAATCTGGAGGAGGGTATGCAGGTAATGCCCGTAATGCAGTAAAGATTTAACCGTTCCAAAAATTCAACTGATTAAAGTGCTGCTTGCGCGGCGGAATGAGAGGAA
>DERU01000141.1:901-3727 GCA_002361095.1 Lachnospiraceae bacterium UBA3332 | reverse complement strand
GGAATTAAAGCCGGAGGGAACCGGATTCCGGTTAAAAACACGATTTGCAAGGTTCTACAACCTGCCAGAACTGATGAACCTCTGGAAAGAGGCCGCCGATATCCAGACCGCCGACATGCTGAAGCTTCCGGTTCCGGAGGCGGAATATATTACGATCCAGACGGAGCCAAGCGAAGCACAGAAAAAAATGGTAGAGGGACTGGCGGAACGGGCGGAAAAGATACGAAGGGAAAAAATAGACCCCAGTCTGGATAACATGTTGAAAATCACATCGGATGGGCGGAAACTGGCCTTAGACCAGCGTATCATGAACCCGCTGCTTCCTGATGACCCCGGCAGCAAAGTCAACGCCTGTGTGGAGAACGTGTTCCAAATCTGGCAGGAAAGCACCCCGTCAAAAGGCACACAGCTTATCTTTTCCGACCTCTCCACCCCAAAAGGGCGGGCGGATCAGAAAAAGGAAACGGAAAAAGAAACAGAAGGGCCGGATGATGGGAAAGAGCCGGAAACCGGTGAAGAAACCGTTATGGAAGCCAGTGTTTACGAAGATATACGCAAGAAACTGATTGCAAAGGGAATCCCTGCGGAAGAGATCGCTTTTATCCATGACGCCAATACGGAAAACCAGAAAGCGGAATTGTTCGCCAAAGTCCGCAGCGGCCAGGTGCGCGTCCTCTTAGGAAGCACCCAGAAAATGGGCGCAGGAACCAACGTGCAGACGAAGCTCATCGCTTCCCATGACCTGGACTGCCCCTGGCGTCCTGCGGATTTAGAGCAGCGCGCCGGCCGTATCGTCCGCAGGGGCAATGAGAACAGCCATGTAAAGATCTTCCGCTATGTGACAAAAGGAACCTTTGACGCATACACCTGGGGGCTGGTGGAATCGAAGCAGAAATTCATCGGCCAGATCATGACCAGCAAGTCCCCGGCCCGCTCCATTGAGGATGTGGACGCCACTGCCCTTTCCTACGCGGAAGTGAAAATGCTGGCTACCGGCGACCAAAGAATTAAAGAAAAGATGGATCTGGATATCCAGGTGACAAAGCTGAAAATGCTCAAATCCAACCACACGGCACAGCAGTATGAAATGCAGGATAAAGTGAGGGGCTATTATCCCAATAAAATCAAGGAAACAGAGCTGCTCATCGACTGCCTGAAGGCCGACCTGCCTCTTTTGGAGGCGCATCCTGTCAAAGAGGACGCTTTCAACATGGAGGTTATGGGGACTGTCTACACAGACCGGAAGGAAGCGGGACAGGCCATCGTTGCCGCCTGCCGCCTGATGGACGACCCGGACAGGGATGTGGAGCTGGGCAGTTACCGGGGCTTTCCGATGAAGCTGTCTTTTGACGGCACGAAATTTAAAGTCACCATGAAACAGCACCTGACCCATACGGCGGAATTATCCAGCGATGTGGTGGGGAACATCACCCGTATCAACAACGCACTGGAGAAGATCCCCCAGAGCCTGAAAAACCACCAGGAGAATTTAGAGCGGCTGCATACGGAACTTGAGAGCGCAAAGGAGGAAGCGGAAAGGCCCTTCCCCCAGGAGGAAGAACTGGCGGAGAAATCCGCCCGTCTTGCGGAACTGAACACCGTTCTTGACAATGAGGAAAAAGGGCGCGGCTCCGGGAAGGAAACGCCGGAGGAAGAACCGAGGCGGGAAGAAAGCGAAACGCCGGAGAGAGCCGCCGGTAAACCGTCCATATTGAAATCTTTAAAGGAATACGAACGCCCCACGCCGGTCATTTCCGGCAGGGAGAAAAGCCAGGAACGGGAGGTGATCTAGTGCGGAAAAGCGAAGGGCGCACAATCGGGCTTTTCTTTAAAGTTTCTCCGGAAGAAATGGAACTGATTGAAAAGAAGATGGCGCAGGCAGGAACACAGAATAAACGCGCTTATCTCAGGAAAATGGCGGTAGACGGCTATATCGTACACCTGGATATGGAAAGCGTAAAGGAACTGTGTAAGCTCCTGCGCTCCATATCCGCAAACACAAACCAGATCGCCCGCCGCTGCAACGAAACACGGAACCTCTATGCAGAGGATGTGGAGGATCTAAAAAAAGGATATGCGGCGGCGCAGGCCGGGCTTCTGGGACTGCTCCGGAAGTTTGCCAGCCTGTGAATGGACGGGCGCGGGAGGAATGTATCTTCCTGCGTCCGTCTTTTTTTATTTCAAAACAGTTTGGAGGTGAAACATATGCCCGGAGTGACAAAAGAACAGATCGGGCGGGCAAAGGAGTGGGATCTGCTTTCCTATCTACAGGCTTATGAGCCGCAGGAATTAAGGAGGTGCGGCGGCAGTGAATACCGCACCGTGACCCATGACAGTTTAAAGATATCCAACGGGAAATGGCACTGGCACAGCCGGGGGATCGGGGGCAGGACGGCCCTGGACTACCTGATCAAAGTGCGGGGAATGGGCTTTGTCCCTGCCGTGGAACTGCTTTGCGGCGAACGCGGGGCGGCTGCATGGGAAAGGCCGGAACCGGGGCAAAAGGAACGGCAGCAGAAGCCATTTTCCCTCCCGGAAGAAAACCGGTGCGGGAAGGCGATGGTGTCCTATTTACAAAAACGCGGCATAGACGCGGACATCATCAGCCAGTGCATCGGGGAAAAAATTTTGTATGAGAGCCGCCGTTACCAGAACTGTGTCTTTGTGGGGCGCGATCCGGAAGGAAAAGCGCGCTATGCCTGCCTGCGGGGAACCCATGGAGATTTTAAGATGGATGTGGACGGGAGCGACAAGCGGTATGGATTCTGCCTGCCCGCGTCGGATCAGGAAAGCCCGTTCCTTGCGGTGGCGGAAAGCCCCATTGAC
>DERU01000141.1:0-594 GCA_002361095.1 Lachnospiraceae bacterium UBA3332 | reverse complement strand
GGAAAGCCCCATTGACGCGCTCTCAGTCGCTACCCTTTTAAAGCTCCAGGGAGAAGATTTTGGGAGGAACCATTACCTGTCCCTTGGCGGCACTGCCCCACGCGCCCTGCTCCGGTTCCTCCGCGACCATGAAGCCGTCACCCATATCAGCCTCTGCCTGGACAATGACCGGGCCGGAATTTTGGGGATAGAGAAGATCCGGGAGGCAGTCCGGGAAGATGCCACACTTTCCCGGCGCATCCAGGTGATTGCGGACAATCCGCCTGCCGCCGGTGGGAAAGACTATAATGAGCTGCTCTGCCAGAGGGCGGCGGCCCTGCGTCCCGCTTCCCGATATGAAGAACGGGCATAGGCAGGAAACATAGGGGAACAGCAAACTGTCAATGAATCCAAATAAACTATAGAAAGGGGGGATCCGCATGGCGGTTTCCGACCTGCTCCCGCGTAAAAGCATGGGGAGCAAATCCCGCAGGCAGACGCTCCATGACCGTCTGGATTACGACCAGAAAGAAAAAAAGACCAAAGACGGGGAACTGGTGTCTTCCTATATGTGCAGCCCGGAAACCGCCGCTGAAGAATTTGAAATGAGCAAGC
>DERU01000011.1 GCA_002361095.1 Lachnospiraceae bacterium UBA3332 | reverse complement strand
TGATATCCGTTCCGGGGTAAAATATTACTATCATTGCCGGGGAAACGACGGCGGTCATTATCTGTACCGCTGGCGCAGTCCCTCCGGTGCGGAACTGATCGTATACAGGGATCCTTATTTTTATAATGCATATGTGGATAGCAGGATTGCGGCGGATGCGCCGGAAATAGCGGACCGGACCGGCTTAAAGACCCTCCTCCGGGTATATGGGGTGGGGGATCATGGCGGCGGGCCCACCAGACGGGACGTGGAGAAACTGCTGGATATGGCCGGGTGGCCCATTTTCCCGCAAATACGTTTGGGTACATTTGGGGAATATTTCGCGGAGGCCGAGAAAATTCGCGGGAGTCTGCCCGTTGAGGACGCGGAAATCAATTTTATCTGTGATGGCTGTTATTCCTCCCAGAGCCGGATTAAGACCGGAAATATCCGGAGCGAGCGGGGGCTTTTGGAGGCGGAGGCTATATCGGCACTTGCATTCCTTGCGGCGGGGGGTGAAAAGAAAGATTACCGTGCAAGCTGGGAAAAGGTGCTTTTTTGTCAGTTTCACGACATCCTGACAGGCTCCGGTATCATTGCCACCCGGGAATACGCCTGCGGGCGGTATCAGGAGGTGGAAGCGGAGATCCGTTCCGGCAGAAAGGAAGCCCTTTTAGCGATTGCGGATCAGATTGATACCTCGATGCTGGAAGTATCCGGAAAAGCCGGATACTCCTTCGGGGCCGGCGCGGGACATTTTCAGTCGGAATCCGGAAATGGGACATCCCGGATTTACCACTTGTTTAACGGTTCTGCAGTAGGATTTTGCGGTGAGGCGGAAGTTTGGGTGTGGGATTACGGGGAGGACATAGAACGTCTGGGATTTGCCGATACCAAAGGCCGTGAACTTATATCCCAGCTTCTGGATCAAGGACATTATTGGGGACACAATTTTCACAAATTTGTGGTGCAGACAGAGGTTCCGGCTTTTGGGTATGAAACCATCGTGACAATCCAAAAACCGTTGGAAAGGGGTTTTGCGGAGGGATGGCAGCAGCGGCGTCAGCATGAAGAGAAATTTGTCCTGGAAAATGATTTCCTCAAAGCGACGGTTGACCATAAGAGCGGCGCGGTGATTTCCTTGACCGACAAAAGTACCGGACGGGAAAAACTGGATCAGGGCAGGGGCGGGGCAAGGCTTTGCGTGATTGACGAGGCGGCGGCAAAGCCCATTACGGACTGGAATGGCGGTATGAGTTCTTGGTTTGTGGGACGGCATAAGGATGTGGAATTCATGGAAGGGAATGTGGAAATTACACCGGGTGCTTTTGGGGCGCTCCGGAATTCCTTCCGGATAAAAGGACAGCTTCGCGACAGCAGATTCGAGATGGAGATCGGGCTTGACAGGGACAGCAGGGAGTTGGATTTTGCCGTGCACTGCGATTGGAGGGAATTCGGGGAAACCGGTGTAAAGATTCCCAGTCTGGCATATATGGTTGCTTTGGCGGAAAAGACCGGCGGATTTATTTATGATGTGCCCTTTGGCGTACTGGAACGAAAACCGATGGACATCGACCGTCCCGCGAATTCCTTTGTGGCGGCGGATACCGGCGTCATGGTAATGAGCGAGGCGCGCTACGGCTTCCGTTGTGTGGATGACAGCATCTGTCTGAAATTGCTTCGCAGTTCCACAGATCCGGATCCCGTTCCGGAAATCTGCCATCATGATATTGCGTTTGCATTATCTTTGCCAGAGGATATGGGGAGAGTGGCACTGCTTAAAAAGTCCCAGGCAAAATATGTAGCGGTGCAGGTGGTTTCCGGAAAACGCCATAAGGGAATCCTCCCGGCTGCGGGAAAATTATTTATCCATGAGGGGACAGCCGTACTTTCCGCCCTGAAATCGGCGGAATATGTGAAGGGAGGTTTGGCGCTGCGCTGCTATGAAGTATTGGGGCAGGCATCCCGGGAGAAGTTTACGTTTGTAAAGAACGTGAAGAAAGCCTATACGGTGGATACCACGGAACGGAAGGTTATCACAAAGCTTACCACAGAAGGCGGCAGCGTAATTCTTGAGAACAGACCTTATCAGGTGCAGACCGTGATTGTGGAGTTTTGAGTAACAATTCGGGTAACAGTTTTGACGGCGGCGCGGCAGGGTTATGCCCTGCCGCCTTTGTTTTCATCCGCGACGGTTTGGCCCAAGCCCCATGAATCGTAACGCAGCCTGAACCGATACGCATCCAGCCATAAAACTTGTTGTTTGCATGTTTTCGTATTTGTGGTAAAATGGGGAGCAAAAAGACAAAGGGGAAGTGAGCAAGGGCATGAAGAACAGGGGAATGATTTTTGGGATCGTATTTTTACTTCTTTGCATGCACGGATGCGGGAGGAATGGGGAAAGCATGGGGCCGGGGCGACAGGGGGAGACTGCAAACGGCCGGACGGATTTGGGGACGGCGGACAGCAATGGGGATTTTGGGAGTATAAAGGAAGAGGAACCTGTGGATTTGGGAAACGGGGAAGGAAAAGACGCGGATGAAACCGGAGAAACGGCGTATTTCGTGGAAGGTATGATTAAAGAGCAGAGTTTTGAGACGAAACTGGATGATTGGGGAGAGGTGTTTTTTGCTTCCATAGCCCCTGCAGACGGCGGCGGGGAGCCGACGTTTGCCCTGCTGAAAAACGGAAATATTGTTTACACGTTCCCCAAGACCCAAAAGAGTGCCAAAAATGCATTCGCCGGTGTGAGCGGGGTGACATTTCGGGATTACAATCAGGATGGAAAACTGGATGTGATTGTACTGGTGGCATACGGTGACGGCAGCCGGCAGTGGAATGAGCCCGGAGTTTTTTTGCAGGAAAATTCCGATAATATGTTTTACCTTGACCACCCGGACCTGGAAAGCTATCGGGTAGAAGGCAAAGCAGAGGACGGGCCGTCTTTTTATCGGGATACTTTTTTGGAAGAATATTTAAGCGGGCAGTGGCTCACGGACAGCGTTGCCGACCTTGCAGAAAGCTGGAAGGATTATGCGGAGTATGCGGACGGCATGTCGGGAAGTCTGAGCGTGGAGCGTCAGATAGAATTGTTTGCCCAAAACAGGATGATATGGGCAAAAGATGTGGAATATGCCAACGACAGATATTGTTTTACGCTTGCCGGGCTTGCTTATGACGGGAGACCGGTTCTGGTCGTATCCAATCAGGGTGGTACGGGAATGTATACCTACAGTGAATTTTATAAAATCAATAAAAGCGGGGAATTGCAAAAGCTGGAGACATCTTTTCGGGAAGGGGATTCCCAGCCGGATATAATAGAGGATAGTATGACCGTGTATAGCAGTTTTTCGAAAGAGGGAATCAAAAATCATTTTATCGTATATGATCTGTTGAAGGATTCGCCGGACACATATGTGTATCGTGTCAGTTCCTTACATATTTCGGATGATTTTGTGTTGGAAACGCCGCTGGCAGAACAGAGGGTTGTCTATGAGGGAGAGGATTATGCGGCCCGGGTTACCGGTGAGGACTGCAACGGAAACGCTTTAACGCAAGAGGAGTATGACAATTTTCCGGACGTCTATTACGGAAATATGGGACTTACAAAAAAGACAGCGGTTTTGAAATGGATGGATGTGAAAAGTATTGCGGAAAAGAGTGAAGAGGAGGCCAGGGAAATGCTGCGGCAGTCCTATGAGGGATTTTCCATGGAAGAGCAGCCTTAAACCGCTGCCATTGGGGCTGAACGGTT
>DERU01000212.1 GCA_002361095.1 Lachnospiraceae bacterium UBA3332 | reverse complement strand
CGTAAACGCTCCGGAATGGGGGTTTTTATGAAAAACGGTTATCAAAAGACCATCTATGCCTGTTTTACAGGCTATATCGTACAGGCGATCATCAACAATTTTGCGCCGCTTTTGTTTCTGACCTTTCAGGATACGTATGGGATCGAACTGACAAAGATTACCCTGCTTGTCACCATCAATTTTGGATTGCAGCTTTTGGTGGATCTGGCGTCGGTGGGTTTTGTGGATAAAATCGGCTATCGGACATCCATGGTGCTCGCCCATATTTTGAGCGCATTGGGATTATTTCTTTTGGCAGTCCTGCCGGAGGCGCTTCCGGATCCGTATATAGGGATTTTGGCGGCCGTGTCCGTCTATGCGGTGGGCGGCGGCCTGTTGGAGGTGCTGGTGAGTCCGGTGGNNATATTATACCATGTCTTTCAGACATGGTACGCTTCGCGATGCACACTCGCTTCGCTCGGCGCCAGTACAATATCTGTCGATATTATACCATGTCTGCAAACAGACATGGTATGCTTCGCGATGCACACTCGCTTCGCTCGGCGCCAGTATAATATCTGTTGATATTATACCATGGTTATGCAATTTACGTAGTGCACGGAGAGGGAAAATGGGATATAATGAGCGTTAGCGAAAAGAAATTGCGCCGCATGACAAACGGAGGATAAGAAATGAAAAATCAGTACAGTAAAACAATCACTGCATGTTTTGTGGGATACATAGTGCAGGCGATCGTCAACAATTTTGTACCGCTGTTATTTTTGACCTTTCAGAGGAACTATCAGATTCCGCTCTCACAGATCACTCTGCTTGTGACCTTCAATTTTGGCGTACAGCTTCTGGTGGATCTTCTGTCGGTAGGATTTGTGGACAAGATAGGGTACCGCGCATCGATGATTCTGGCTCACGTACTGTCGGCGGCTGGGCTGATCATGCTGACGGTACTGCCGGAGCTCATGCCGTCGCCCTTTGCGGGCATTCTGATCGCGGTGATGGTCTATGCGATAGGCGGAGGACTTCTGGAAGTTCTTGTGAGCCCGGTGGTGGAGGCCTGCCCCTCGGATCATAAAGAGCAGACGATGAGCCTTTTGCACTCCTTCTACTGCTGGGGGCATGTGGGGGTCGTACTTGCATCCACCCTGTTCTTCAAAGTATTCGGTATCGGAAACTGGAAAATCCTGGCCTGCCTGTGGGCGCTTGTACCGCTGTGCAATACGGCGGCATTTCTCAGGGTACCGATCGCTTCGCTTCTGGAAGAGGGCGATCAGGGGTTTACCGTCAGGGAACTGGCGGGAAAGAAAATGTTCTGGGTATTTATGCTGATGATGCTTTGCGCCGGGGCCAGCGAACAGGCCGTGAGCCAGTGGGCTTCCACATTTGCGGAACGGGGACTGGGGGTCGGGAAAACGCTGGGCGATCTGGCGGGGCCCATGGCGTTTGCGGTACTGATGGGGACTTCCCGGGCATTTTACGGAAAATATGGGGAAAAAATCAACCTGGATTATTTTATGATGGGCAGCAGCCTTTTGTGTATGGCTTCCTATCTGTGTATTTCCCTCATATCCAATCCGGTGTTTGGTCTGGCAGGCTGCGCGGTCTGCGGTCTTTCGGTAGGCATTTTGTGGCCCGGCACCTTCAGCAAGGCCGCAGCCGATCTGCCAAGGGGCGGTACGGCGTTGTTTGCCTTTATGGCGCTGGCCGGGGATATGGGCTGCTCCGGCGGGCCCACTTTGGTGGGGATCGTATCCAGCCGTTTTGGGGATGATTTGAAAAAAGGGATTTTGGCTGCCGTTATTTTCCCGTTTTTGCTATTGGCGGGGGTATTGCTATGCAGGGGGATGAAGAAACAAGATTGAAAGTGAAAGGTTTCAATCTATTTGGATTGGGCGCCCGCCACAGCGGGCAGATGGGAGCAAAGATGTTATATCAGGCAGGACTGGTACTGGAGGGAGGCGGCATGAAGGGGGTTTATACCGCCGGAGTGCTGGATTACTTTCTGGATAAGGGGATTGGGTTTGCAAAAAGTTACGGCGTGTCGGCAGGGGCGTGTACATTGTGCAGCTTTTTGTCCGGGCAGCGCGGCAGGGCGCTGGCAGTGACGGTGGATTACCTTGACGACAAAAATTATTGCAGCCTTTACAGTCTTTTGAAAACGGGGGACTTGTTCAACGCGGATATGTGCTACCGCAGGATTCCGGATGAACTCAATCTTTTTGATTATGAGGCTTTTGAAAAAAATGAAGGCAGGGGTTATGCGGTGGTGACCAATATCGAAACCGGGCTGGCGGAATACATGCCGCTGCGGGATATGCACAAAGATATTGCGGCAGTGCGCGCCTCCGCGTCCATGCCGCTGGTATCCAGAAACGTAAAAATCGGAAACAGCCTGTATTTGGACGGCGGGCTGGCCGATCCGATTCCGCTTTTGCATGCCGTCACGGACGGCAACCGCAAAAATGTGGTGGTTATGACCAAGGAGGTGGGATACCGCCGGGAAGCGTTCCGGCAGATGGGACTATTAAAAGCCAGATACCGGAAATACCCGAAGGTTTGGGAACTGATGGAAAGCCGTCACATTGCATACAACAGGACGCTGGATTATGTGCAGGAACAGGTCAGGGCCGGAAAGGCTTTTCTGATACAGCCGCGCCGCAAAAGCAGTGTGGGCAGGGTGGAAAAAAACAGGGAGAAGCTGATGGCCCTGTACCGGGAAGGATACGAGGAAGCGGCGGCATGCTATGGGGAATTGCTGGCATTTTTGGAAAAATAGAAAGGCCGCAGGCGCTGTCTGACCAATCATTGCGGGCCGGACAGGATTGGGGCAGTTTGAAACGGGTGAGGGGCCGGAAAACGATGAAAATCGGAAAAAAGGTTTACAAAACCAATTTGGCAGAAAAAGCCGTCTCGGTCGGGGCGGTTTTTTGCCTGCTGTTGGGCATGCTGTTTTTTTCGGAGGGCGGAAGCGGAAAAGAAACGCCGCAAGCGCCGGCGGATTTTTTTGCTTATACGGACAGTAAAAACAGGTTATATCTTTGGAAGGAAGGAGCCGCAGAGCCGCTTCTTTTGACGGATACCGCGTTTGCCTGTCAGGAGAAAACAGAGGAAATTCCCTATTGGGAATCCTGGGAATACTGGGAGGAATGGGACGAAGCAAAAAACCGGTGGATTCGTAACGAGAAGAAGGCATTGCAGAAAACGGTGTGGGAAACACCCGGTCAGACCTTCTATTTTCCCGGGAATATGCGGTGGATGCACCTTCGGATGCGGAGAGGGGAAAAGGAGCGGGAGGAAGCGCTTGCCTATACGGCGCCGGAAGAACTGGAGGAATGGGCGGGCGTTCGCGTTTTTGCTTACGATTTATACCGGTGGCAGGGCGGCGGCCATCCGGAAAAGGAAAGGCTTGCGGAAAACGTCCTTTTTTACAGTGTGGACGAAAAGGGTGCGGTCTGGTACTGCAAGGCGTCCCCGGAGGAAACCCTGGGCGCGGGGGAGGAGATGTCCCGTGTCCGGTGTATGCTATACCGGTACGACGGGACAGGGCATATGGAAATCGGGGAGATCAACGGCAGGCTGGAAGAGCCGTACCGGGTGCTGAAAGGCGGGGCATATGTCACCTTTTACGGGATGGACGACAGTCTGTACGGCTGTGCGCCGGGGAAAGCGGCGCAGCTTTTGGCGGAGCGTGTGGATGATGTGCTGTACCGGGACGATGCGGCGGGAAAAATGCTTTTTACGCGGGACGGTACGGTTTATATCCTGCAGGAGGGGAAGGAGCAGGAACTGTTGGCCGGGGCTTCGGACGAAATATATGCGGGTGCGTTGGGGGAAGAAGGAGACCGGTTCTTTATGCTGGACGCTGCGGAGGACGCCCGGTACGCGGACTGGATCAAGTTTGACGCCAAAGGGGACGATGCGGATGCCCAGAAGCTGTGGGAATTGCTCGGGGATGCCAGAATGCAGTATTATCCCCTTCTCATGGAAGTAAAGGTGATCGGTTATACCGGTTCTTTGGCGGAAACAGTGGAGGAGACAAAGGGATATGTGGTGACAGGCCCTTCGGTTGACGAAGCCGGAACCGCAAGGGATGTATATTATATGGAAATGATGCCAGCGGACACGTTTGAAAAGATCCCGCTGTCGGAACTTTTGGGGGACAGCCTGCCGGGCGACGTACTGTATGCTTATGCGTATTATCTGGACAATTACGGGGAAGATTATGCGCAGCAGGCGCTGGCCTGGGCGTTGGAGGAATGCTGGGAACGGGAAGCGATCGAAAGCAGAACCCGTGCCTATGCCCTGACCCAAAACGGAATTCATCCGCTGGAAACGTTAAAACCCGGCATGGTGTTTGGTTCCGGGGAGGAATATAGCGCGGACGGAAAGCTGCTGTACCTGATGCAATATCAAAGTCCCGGGATGGAAAAGGATTACAGAAGTTACGGCCACCATTTCTATTACGGATATTTGGAAAACCGGTATGCGCTGGATAAAGACGGCGGCTGCCAAAAGGTGGTGGAACTGGCCGACGGGACGGCAGTGCTGGGCAATGAGGTGTTTTATTGCCGGAATAAGGGGCTGGAGGGGTATGTCAGCCTGTACCGGACGGGGGCGGAGGAACCGGTTGCGGCAGCGGCGGACATTTCCATGGACAGCCTGGTCCGGTCTGTGGATTCGGATGCTGTTTTGCTGTTGGCCGAAGGACTGCTGACCGCCGGCGGGGAGGAGCAAATCCCGGTACGCATGCAGTCCGAACTGCGGGAGGCGTATGCCGGCCTGGGCTTGGAACGGTCGGCGTTTGCAGAGGAAGAGGAGTTACATACGCTGGTACTGTGCCAAAACGGTAAGGCGCAGGAACTGGAAAAGAATATATACGAGTATGACTTTTACGGGACGGACAGCGTTTGGATGCTGCAATATGCGCCGGAGGATTTGGGGGAAACAGACTATGAATCCGGGACGCAAAACGGCAGGATCGGGCGCCTGTTTGTCCGGGAAAACGGGGAAATACGGCAGATTACCGATCAGGCGGTTTGGATGGCAGGAGCGGGAGACCAAAAAAGCGGAGGGAGGGCCTCATGGGTATTCGATTAAAAGAAAGCGGTAAGGCCGCAGGCATTCTTCTTTTGGGAGGCTTTGCGGTACTGGCATCCGCACATATGCAGGCCCGGGATGCGTGGGTAGCGTATGCGGCAGAAGAAGGAACCGGCATCCTCCCGGAGGAATTGCCCGGGGATTATGCGCTGCTGACGTGCCCGGACGGGGATTTGGCGGACTATTTGACGCTTTTTGCACAAACGCCGGAACACGTGGTTCAAAAAGGGGAATGCCTCTGGGACATAGCGCAACAGACTTACAGAGACGGCGGAAAATGGCGGGATATCGCCGCTTTGAATGCGTTGGAAACCCCGCGGCTTATTTGGCCGGGACAGACTTTGGTGATGCCGGAGCAGACATATTATTTGCAGATCCCTTTTTTGCAAAAAGGAAAGGGATACTATTTGGAGGATGAAGGCGCATTCCGTTTCCAGACACCGGAAAGGTGGGCGCTGGGTACCTGCAGTATGGACGCACGTTTGAGCACATTTTTCGGGGAAAACCGCAGGGGACGGATCCTGTGGGGAGTGGAGGACAATACGCTGGGGGAGAACGCCTGGTCCGGGGAATGGGACGAAGTATGCGCCAATATGGAAAAAGCCGCGCAGGCGGTATTCGGGGAGGGGCTGGAGGAACTTTCTTTTGAAAAGTACCGGTTACAGGACGGCAATGAGGTGTATTATGTCTGCTGCAGCTTTTCTGACGAGCGGGGCGAAGGGCGGAAAGTGAGCGCCGCCTATCGCTTCGGGGAGAAAAATCTCATGGAGTTTATCGGAATCGGGACGCAGGATTTTTCCCCGGATATCGGCAGGCTGACCCTGTACACGGCGGCGACTTATGAGGAATACAGGGAGGAAAGGCATGTGGGATTTGGGGAAAAAGAGTCGCAGTACCGGGGCATGGAGGTGTGGGAGTACCCGATGCTCCACAATCCTTTTGTGCTGGCCTGGGAAAATGCAAACGGCAAAGACTGGAGGCTGAAAAAGGAACCGGAAGTCCTGCAGGAGGACGCGGTTGTTGCCTGGAAGGAACCGGTTCTTTTGGCGGTGGTGCGTAAAGCGCTGCAGATACAAGGCGATATTTTTCTCAGTGACCTTAGGCGGATTGAGACTTTGGAGGTGGTGGAAAGCGCCGGTTATGATTTTTGCAGCATAAACGGGGTGCGGTATGAGACGGACTTTCGCGCTATCGGAAGCGGGGATGCGCTGGTGGAAGATATTTCCCGTTTCGGGGGATTGTATGCATTGCGGATCCAGATCGGGGACATTACCGATTTGTCTCCGTTGGAAAATCTGACAGTACTGGATGAACTGGAAATCCTGACAGGGCCGCAGGCGCGGACGTTAAAACTGCCCGGCAGACTGGACGGCCTGCCAAAATGTACGGTAGAAAAAGCGCCGCTGCAGGAGTATGTGGACTCCCTGGACGACGCTTTGTGGGAGCGCACCTGCCGGGAGCAGGGAATCACTACGTTTAAGCGCGGTAATCATTCCGAATAAAGGGCGGTTCGATTTTAGATTCCGTCAAAAGGGTATATTTTTTCGGATGCCGGTATGCGTTGCCGTGGACTTCGGCAGCCCGGTAGGCGCGAAGCTGTCCCAAATCAAGCGTGGCGATATAGATCCCTTCGGCTTCGCCTGCCTGCAGGATACAGGTATCCCGGGAGGAAGGCAGGTCAGGAAGATAGGCAACCCCGTCAAAAACGCTGGATCCTCCGTTGCAGTCGGGAACGGCCGTAGGATAATTGCAGGTGGCGACGGCCAGCATGTTTTCAAAGGCTCTGGCGCGAAGCTGGGAAAGCCGGTTGATTTCCATCGGGCAGGCATTGGGAACCAGAAGCAGTTCCGCGCCTTTGAGCATCAGGATCCTTGCGCTTTCGGGAAATTCCCGGTCATAGCAGATCATGGCGCCGACTTTGACCTGTCCGCAGGCGGTATCCAGATCGGCCACATAAAAGTCCTCCCCGGGCGTCAGATTGCGTTCCACGTCAAAATCACAGGTGTGGACTTTGGCGTAAGTCAGCTTTGGTTTTCCGAAGCGGTCAAAAAGAACAAGAGTGTTGCGGTAATCGTCCCCACAGCGTTCCAAAAGCGTGATGCCTATGGCCATGTCCAATTCTTGCGCAAGCAGGCCGAAGGTGCGGACAAATCTGCTGTCGGTGGGGATGGCTTCCGCTTTCCAGTCTTCTGCAGGACGGCCATACAGCCGGTATCCGTTGCTCCACATTTCGGGGAACAGCGCGATATCGGCCTTTTTTTCTTTGGCCATCCGGCAATACCGGATTCCCTTGTCCAGGTTTTCCTGCAGGGAATTGCCGGGGGCGATCTGTAACAGGGCAATTTTGAGTGTTTGCATGCTTTTTTACTCCTTTTCTTAGGTCCGGACCGACAAAAGAAAAAATTGTGTCGTTTTCTACACATAGTTATAACAGAAAAGCATAAATCTGTCCATAAAAGGTGTTGTGCTGACGGGTATGGGATGGTATTATGGGGGAAAACCGGCATGCGGTATGAGGTACACGGGGGAAGAACGGCATGATCAACATTGCGGTGGTGGAGGACGACGCTGGGTTTGCGGAGACGCTTAGGGAGAAGGTTTGCAGGGAAAGTGGTTTCGGGGAGAAAACGGAAGTGGAACTTTACCATGATCCATTGGAATTTCTGGAACATCTGCAGTCGGATGGGCCGTATGATTTGTGCTTTTTGGATGTGGAGATGCCCGGTATGGACGGCGTTACACTTGCAAAGCGGGTGCGGGAGTATGACCGGAGAACACTGCTTGTATTTTTGTCCGCATTTTCAAAATACGCGATAGAAGGCTATCAGGTTTATGCGGCCGATTATCTGCTCAAAAGCAATTGGGAAGAGCGATGGGATACGGCCGTGAGCCGTATCGTCCAAAGGCTGCGGGAAAACCGGGAGAAAGTCTATCGGTTTCAGGTACAGAACCGGGTGGAATGCATTCCGGTCAGCCATCTTCTTTACATTTATAAACAGGGGAAAATGGTTGTTTTTGTGACAGACGACAGGGCAGAACCGGTCAGCGTGCGCAGGACGATGCAGGAGGTTGCCGGGGAACTTTCTGCTTATAGGGAACTGCTTCCGGTCAAGAGGGGGTATATTGTCAATATGGAAAAAATCCGTTCTGCCCTGGCAAATGAATTGATCCTGACAAACGGAGAACATGTTCCGATCGGCAGGATGTACGTGGAGAGGGCGAGAAAAAAGATTTGCCGTTTTGTGGAGGAGAACAGATGAATGGGCCGTGGGCGGTGCAGACTCTCCTTACCGCAGCTGAAATTTTGTGTGGACTGGGACTGCCGGTATGGCTGTTTGGAGAAAAGCCGGAGGGATATCGGAAAGCGGTGTTCTGGGGAGGCGGAGCAGCGCTGATAGGCCTGACATTATACCAGCGCCGTTTTTGGATGTATTCCAGATACTATATGGTTTTTTGTATATTTTGTTGTGTGTGCTTGGTTTGGTGCTGCTTAAAATATAGGCGAAAGGAGACGACTTGGTTTATATGCCTGTATTTTGAGACCATTTACTATTTGGATGTGTTTTGCTACATAGCTGCAAAAACGCTGGCTTCGGAGGCAAATTTTATCCAAGGGATTCATTTATCAGTGAGTTGGGGAAGGATATGGATCTATTTGGTTTCCAGGATCATAGTAATCGCTTTTTTTTGCGGGTTAGGTCGATGGAAGAGAAATTTTACCGCTTTTTGGGGGTCGTCCGGTAAGTTTTTTGTAATGCTGTGTGTTATGGAATATTTCTGTCTGTTTGTGCTTGACCGGGTATTTTTTGTGGAATGGGAGAGGGAGGCAATTCATGATTGGAAGCTTTTGCTTTCTCTATGTATGGTTTTGCTGATAGCGGGTGTTCTTTATGTGGCTTACCGCAAATATAGGGTTTTATATGAGCGGCAAAGTTTACAGAACGAATTGTACGCTTGTCATTACAGGGACGGGTTGGCGCATATGCAGGAATTGGAAAGAATCTATCATGACGAGAAGAATCATCTGATCATGATAAACCGGATGCTCTGTAGCGGGGAGGTGGAAAAGGCCAGGAAATATCTCGTTTCCCTGCTGGGGAAGGTGACGGAAACGGATGCAGGCAGAACCGGGATTCCGTTATTGGATTATTTGCTGTCGGAAAAGGAGATGCGGGCAAAGCAGGAAGGTATGGAGGTGGGGATAATGTGCACAGGGGAATGGTTTGCCTTGGGGGAAAGCTGCCTTGCGGATTGGTGTGCGCTTTTGGGAAATCTTTGGGACAATGCAATAGAGGGATGCAAAAGCGGAGAACTTCCGGGTTGGATTCGCTTTGCAATGTACCGGAACGGGGCAGTGGTACAGATTGATATGGAGAACAGCTGCGCCCGGGCGAAGAACGGTGGGATTATGAAAACTTCCAAATCGGATGCACGCAGACATGGAATCGGCCTAAGGAGTGTTTTCCATGTGGTGGATGCATATGGGGGAAAGTGGGAATATAGTTGTGAAAACGGGGTGTTTTGTATGAAGATTATGATGTTTGTATGAAGGGAGGAGGTGAAAGGATGGAAAGAAACAGACAGGAGTATGAAGATTCCAGTAGGTATGCGGGAAATTTGGCAGAGGAAACGTCTTATCTTTTGCAAGAAACACGAAAGGAAGAGGAAGAAAGATATGCCATTACGGTAAATACAGGTTTCCTAACAATTTTTTGCTGCTAAAGAAGGCAGGATGCCATCCAAATCGGATGGTATTCCTGCTTTTTTATGTCATAAAAGTAAAAGCAGAAAATAATTCCAATTTGGAGGCCATATTTACGTCGTTTTGGCCAACCATATTGAATCTATAGGAAGAATGTGATATGTTTTTGTCGAAAATAGAACTTTCGCATAAGCAGGGATTGGCGGAAGACATGGAGTCAGAGGATATTTGGTAAAAAGGGACGTCTTGCGTGAACGCAATGGATAAGGGAATGCATGTAGAAGAGAGTAAGAGGGAGCCATTGGAGACAAGGTCTTTTTATCCTTTTTATCAGGAAAGACTGCAACGGATTGTGGCAAAACTGCGGGAAGATTGTGAGGGAATGAGAATCCTGCAGGACAGTGTATGGGAGCAGATTGCAGGCGTTCTGTATGAGGTGTTTCATATGGCATCAGTGCGGACGCTGATTGCAGAACTGCATGCTTGCAAAAAGGAAGGGATGTTGTCAGGCGGAACAGCAGAGGAGGAATTCCAAAACTACGGCGGGCTTTTGAAAAAGCAGGAATATGTGGACTTTATTTTTCACAGATATCCCGGATTGTCTGGGTATTTGGATAGTCTGGAAGAAATGCAATTTGCTTTCTGGAAAGAATTTTTGATGCGGCTTCGACAAGATTGGGGACAGATACAAAGGATTTTTCAATTGAACGAAGGAGAACGGGTAGGATTTTTCGAACGGGGCAGTCTGGATTTTCATTGCGGGGGGAAATCGGTCATCATGGTTTGTACGGATTGCGGAAAAGGATTTTATTATAAGCCGCATCCGTTGGATAATGAAATATTTTGGCAGGAACTGCTTTCCGCCATCTACCGGGACTTGGGGATGGAGGAATTTCATTATGTGGTTTTGGAAAAAGAGACTTACGGGTGGGCGCAGGAAGTTATCTGTCAGGAATGTGTGGATCAAAAAGCTGTCATAGCTTTTTATGAGAGGATAGGCATTTTGGGTGCGGCGGCCTACGTATTGGGAATGGGAGACCTTCATTATGAGAATCTGGTCGCGCATGGGGAATTTCCGGTTATTATAGATACAGAGACCTTGTTTGGGCAGACAGAACCGCTTTATCAATGGAAGGAAAAGGCGGGTACTTTTTATTCCGTTTTGAGCAGCGCTTTGTTTCCGGGAGGTGCGGCGGATTGTAATATTGCCGGAATGACAGGAGGAACCGCCCAAGGGTATATGGAGCGGATACCGG
>DERU01000257.1:577-7719 GCA_002361095.1 Lachnospiraceae bacterium UBA3332 | reverse complement strand
CATATCGCTCATCACATCCCCGTCATAATTCTTGCACGCCCAGATAAAGCCGCCCTTCGCTTTCATCACCCGCGCCACCGCATCATCAATCAGGGTATAAAAATAGGTGATTCCCAGCTTTTCAAACGTCCCTTTATAGGAAGTATCATAGATTTCCTGAAAAATATCCTTAAAAGTGTGGTCATATTTTTTGGAAATGGTATCCTTGGTGGCAAACCATAAATCCTGTTTTGTATCTACGGCATAGTTAAAACACGATTTTGCAAAGCTGACAATGGATTTTTCCGTATTATGCATGCCCTGCAAAATGCCCGGCCCGTCAAACGTATGAATCACTTCCCGGGTCTGCGTGCCGTCGTCGGCCGTAAACACCAGTTCCGCCTTACCGGCGCCCGGTACTTTGATTTCCGCATTCTTGTATACATCGCCATAGGCATGCCTGGCGAGGGTGATGGGTTTTTCCCAATTGCGCACACAGGGTTCGATGCCCTTGACCAGAATCGGCGTCCGAAAAACCGTGCCGTCCAGCATCGCGCGGATTGTACCGTTGGGACTTTTCCACATCTGTTTTAAACCGTACTCTTCCACCCTTGCCGCATTGGGGGTGATGGTCGCACATTTCACCGCAACGCCCAGACGCAGCGTCGCGTTGGCAGAATCCACCGTCACCTGATCATTGGTCTCATTGCGGCAGGCAAGCCCCAAGTCATAGTATTCCGTCTTTAAGTCAATAAAAGGAAGCAACAATTCTTCCTTGATCATCTGCCAAAGAATACGGGTCATCTCGTCGCCGTCCATCTCCACCAGCGGTGTCTTCATCTGAATTTTTTCCATGGTTGTCCTCCTTTTGCTTTTTACAAAATTCCGTTCTTTACCATATTAGCATAAGCATTGTGTATATGCAAGGTCGCAAGTTCTTCCGCCTGTTTTGGATTTTTCTCCCGGATGGCTTCCATAATCCGGCGGTGTTCCCCCACCGCCTCCATGCCCCGGGCATTCTCGGAAAGCATCCGCCTGCGCGCCCGCCTGACATAGGCATGGTAGTCCTTAAGCTGATGCTTCAGCATCTTGGATCCGCAGGATTCATAAAGAATCTCGTGAAACTGACTGTCCAGTTCCGTCAGCTGCTGCGCATGGTTTTTACTGGCATGGAATTCGGAAAGGACAATGGTCTCTTCCAGCGCTTCCATCTGTTTCGCATCAATTTGCTGCGCCGCCCACCTGGCGCACAGGCCCTCCAGCAGGGCGCGCATCGCATAAATATCCTGCATATCCTTTGGGGTAATCCCCGACACGAACGCCCCCCTGTTGGGAATCACCGTCACCAATCCCTCCAGTTCCAGCTGCCTGAGCGCCTCCCGCACCGGCGTCCGGGAAACCCCCATCTCCTCCCCGATGGCGGCCTCCCGCAATTCTTCTTTATCTTCATATTTTCCGCTTAAAATATCTTCCCGGAGACGGTGGAAAATCTTCCCACGCAGGGAATAACGTTCCGCCTCCTCCTTCCACGCATGCTGCCCCATGTTTTTCCCCTTTTCTGCGAATCTTTTTATGCGCAGATTCAAAATTCCGGTTTTCTTATCCCCTTTGGCACTTCCCGCAATCCAAAAATTCGGTACCCAGTTTTTCTTCGGCGTTACGGATCACCTGTAACAGTTCTTCGTCTGTCAGTACCGTCACACGGCCGCCCGCATATTCCGCATCCACCCACTTTTTCACCTCATGAACCAGCGCGCAGTTCTTATCCAGCTTCTTCTCCTGCGGCAGGGAGAAATAGGTGTTGATCCAGTGGGCGATTCCGGCTAAACCGGAAGTATTGGATACCGCGCATAAAACCGGGCGATTCAAAAATTTTTCGGTATCGAAAATGTTGTAGATTTCTTCGTTTTTCAACAGACCGTCCGCATGAATTCCCGCCCTTGTCACGTTAAAATTTTTCCCCACAAAGGGAGTCCGGGGCGGAATCTGATACCCGATCTCTTTCTCATAATATTCCGCCAGTTCCGTGATGACCTGCGGCTCCATCCCGTTTAGGCTTCCCCGAAGCTGCGCATATTCAAACACCATCGCCTCCAGCGGCGTATTGCCCGTGCGTTCCCCGATGCCGAACAGCGACGTATTGACCCCGCAGCAGCCGTACAGCCACGCAGTGGAGGAATTTACCACCGCCTTATAAAAATCGTTATGTCCATGCCACTCCAGCATCTCATGCGGAACCCCTGCGTGGGTGTGCAGCGCATAGATGATGCCGGGAACGCTTCTGGGAATGACCGCGCCCGGATAATTGACCCCATAGCCCATGGTATCGCAGGCGCGCACCTTCACCGGAATCCGGTACTCCTTCATCAGCTTCATCAATTCCAGGCAAAAGGGAACCACGTAGCCGTAAATATCCGCCCTCGTGATATCCTCCAAATGACACCTTGGGCTGATTCCCTCCTCCAGGCAGGAACGCACCACCCCCAGATAATGCTCCATCGCCTGCCTTCTTGTCATTTTGAGCTTCATGAAAATATGGTAATCGGAACAACTGACCAAAATACCCGTCTCTTTCATTCCGATCTCTTTTACCAGCTTAAAATCCTCGTTGTTTGCCCGTATCCAGCTGGTTACCTCCGGAAACCGGTATCCCTTCTCCATGCATTTGTAAACCGCGTCCCGGTCCTTTTTGCTGTACAGAAAAAATTCACTGGCGCGGATCATCCCGTTCTCTCCGCCCAACCGGTGCAGATACTCGTAAATCGTGACAATCTGTTCCGTGGAATACGGCGCCCGGGATTGCTGTCCGTCCCGGAACGTCGTGTCCGTAATCCAGATGTCTTTCGGCATGTCATGGGGCACAATACGGTCATTAAAAGGAATTTTGGGAACTTCTGAATAAGGAAACATATTCCGGAAGACATTCGGCTTTTTTACATCGTCCAAAATATACATATGCTCCTCGATCTCCAGAAGGTTTTTCTTGTCGTTCATTGATACCGGGCGATAGGTAAATGTGTCCATGGCATTCTCTCCTTAGCTTTTTTAAGTTTTTTCCTTTTTTGTATAATTGTATACGATTATACATTCTGTGTCAAGTTTTTTCCTTTTCAAACATGGAAACCATTTTGCGGGCGGCAGGACAGCCGTTTCATTCATCCCCGCAGCGCCCTGCCCACATGCAGCATTCCCCATCCCTGCTTTTGGGGGTCTTCCCTTAAATCCGCAGCGCTGTTTAAAAGAAGATCCCGAATTTGTACATTGGTATAGGACGGATATTTTTCCCACAAAAGGGCCGCAGCGCCGCTGACTGCCGGAACCGCCATGGAAGAACCGCTCTTTTGCGTATATGCACGCCGGATCCCTCCGGTCCAATTTTTTTTGAAATCCGCATTGCAGGAGACGATTTTTGTGCCCGGTGCCACCAGGTCGGGCTTGCGCAGCGCCGCCCCTGCGGCGCCCCTTCCGGAATAAGCCTCACAGGAATTTTTCCTGTCCGGATAGTTCTGTCCGTCATGGCATCCCACCGCCACCACATGCGGACTTTCCCCCAGCTTTGAAATGCTTCCGTTTCCGGGGCCGTTATTTCCGGCGGCAACCACTACCAAAATTCCCGCAAAATAGGCTTCTTCCAGCAAAGACAACAGCAGCTTTTGCCCATGCTCTTCTTCTATATGATTAATGCCGACGGAAATATTGAGAATTTTGGTCTGATACAGCTTTTGGGTTTCCAGAATGTAGCGAATCCCTGCCGCCATATCTTCCGCCGACCCTTCCCCTTTTTCATCCAATACCTTACAGGATATGATCCGGCACTGCGGCGCAATTCCCCTATAAATTCCCTTGGAACACACGCCGCTTCCACATAAGCACCCCGCCACATGGGTGCCGTGCCCGCAGTCGTCATAGGGCAGCGTCAAACTGCCGCAAAAATCCTTGAAACATACCAGCCTTTCCTCCAAATCCGGATGCAGGGCAAAACCGGTGTCCAAAACTGCCGCTGTCACGCCTGCCCCTGTATAGGGGTATATCTCAGCGGACATGGCATGGATTACGCTTCTTACGCGGTTCATCGCAAAATATTCCTTTTTTATTTCAAAATATGGAAAAATCCGTCCCCCGTTCCTTCCTCCTAAAGAATCCCGGTCATCCGAAAAAAATATTCCCCTATACGGGAAACACAGACAACCACCCACACATATCATAAACCATAATCATCAATTTGGAGGCTCTAAACAATGAGTGACTTATCGGCAACAAACTGTGGATGCAACAACAATCGTTCCAATGAATGCGGATGTGGCTGCGGCTGCGGAACCGGCTTCGGCGGCGATAGCTGTATCTGGATCATCATCCTTTTGCTTTTGTGCGGCGGCAACGGCAGCTTCTTCGGCGGCAACAACTGTGGCTGCGGATGTGGCAATGACAACAACGGGTGCAGCTGCCTGATCCTGATCCTGATCCTGCTGTTCTGCGGCGGCAACGGTTTTGGCTGCTGCTAATACCAGTGCCCATGCACCTCTAACCAAATAGCAGGCCGGCGGCAGCCATGCCGCAGCCTGATATGCCAAAAGGCATTGTCCCGTCATGGGGCAATGCCTTTTGGCAACATAGGAAAATTCCGCATAAACCGCCTTTTTTACACATATCCATAAAGGGAAAGGGAGGTCCGATAAAAATGGAGCAAACCGAAAACCAAGCGATTGTCACTTTTGACACGCTCTATACCAACAACCATATACAAATCCTGAAAGTGCTTCTCCCTTACTTTGACATCCAAAGCAGGAAAAGACTGGCTATTTTAATCAAATTCATGGAACTGCGCTATACAATGGATTATTTTGCCCGATACGCTGCGCTGCATGCTGTGGAAGCCCGTGACAAAACAGGCGGCCAGCCGGACATCGTTGCCATTTTTGAGCAGATCAAGAATTTCTGCACGCCCTCGGAGCGCGCCATGTTTGACCAACTGGCCAATATGAAAAAGAGTATGGAAATGTATGAGGAAATGATGGGAATGATGCAGGTGTTTTCCCAAATGACACAGGAGACTTCCCCTGCCGGGCAGGCTGACCCTGACATCCCGGGTGAGCCGGACCGTCCTGGTTCTGCAGGGGCGGCCGCAGATTCCGCAGCCCCACAGTCCAATCCCATCGATATGCTCAAAGGCCTGCTCTCCCCGGAACAACAGGCCATGTTTGAAATGTTCCAGACAACGCTTGGCAGTTAAAAAAAGCCGGTATGCGCAATCGGGGCTTTTACAGTAATCTTGGAGGCAAATTAGATATGGATTCTCAAAACGGTTCCCCCCCTTGGATGCAGGAGCCATCCGTACAGGGTATTCCAAAAGAAAAGCTTGATTTTTTACAAAAACTTGTTTTTGAAAGTAAAAATCTCAGTCAAAAAGAACTTCTGCCCTTTTTGCTGGCCCTTGCGCAGCGCAGCAGAAACGAAAACATTTCCTTTTCACAGGAAGAAATGAACGCGATCATCAATGCCATCAAAAAATACAGTACGCCGGAGGAAATCAGTAAAATGAACCAGATCATGCGGCTGATGGCGCAAAAAAAATAAGTTTTGACTGCCGTTTCGCCGCAGCCACTACCGTATGGCGCCAAAACAGGCCGTGCAAAAAAGCGCGGCCTGTTTTGAACTGCCATCTTTCCGGTCTTTATTTTTGTACGATATTCACCAGTCTGCCCGGCACATAGATCTCCTTCACCACGGTACCGGTCAGCTTATCCGCCACCGCTTCCTTCCCGGCAGCGATCGCCGTCTCCTTATCTGCGTCCGCCGCAAGCTTCACGGTCGCACGCACTTTCCCGTTGACCTGTACCGCAATTTCGATCACGGCCTCCACGGTTTTTTCCTCCTCCCATACCGGCCACTTAGCCTGATACAGATAGCCTTCGTACCCCATAATCTCCCAAAGTTCCTCCGTCATATGGGGCGCTACGGGATTTAACAGAATCAGGAGGGTTTTGAATTCTCCTTTCGTCACGCGCCCGGCCTTGTAAAACTCGTTGATCAGCGCCATCATGGCCGCGATCCCGGTATTGTATTTCAAACTCTCGTAATCGCCGGAAACTTTTTTAATGGTCTGATGCATCCTGGTTTCCAGTTCTTTGGAATAACCTTCTTCCTCCTGCACCAGTTCCTGCAGCTTCCAGACGCGTTCCAAAAACCTACGGCATCCTTTTACCCCTTCCTGGCTCCACGCCGCGCTCAATTCAAACGCGCCGATAAACATCTCGTAAGTGCGGAGGGTGTCCGCGCCAAAATCATTCACAATATCGTCCGGGTTTACCACATTGCCCCTGGACTTGCTCATCTTCTCCCCGTTTTCCCCAAGAATCATACCGTGGGAAGTTCTCTTTTGGTAAGGTTCCGGACAGTTTACGATTCCCTGGTCGTACAGGAATCTGTGCCAGAACCTGGAGTACAACAGATGCAGGGTCGTATGCTCCATTCCCCCGTTGTACCAGTCCACGGGAAGCCAGTACTTCATCGCTTCCGGGCTTGCCAGCGCTTCCTTATTGTGCGGATCAATATAACGGATAAAATACCAGGACGAACCTGCCCACTGGGGCATGGTATCTGTCTCCCGCTCCGCCTTTTGCCCGCAGCAGGGACAAGTGGTCTCCACCCAGCTTCTCATGGCCGCCAGCGGGGATTCCCCGTTATCGGTGGGCATATAACTTTCCACCTCCGGAAGTTCCAACGGAAGCTGTTCCTCCGGTATCGGCACATAACCGCACTTTTCACATTTTACAATCGGAATGGGTTCCCCCCAATAACGCTGTCTGGAAAACACCCAATCCCGCAGTTTATAATTTGTTTTTGCAGTGCCGATCCCTTTTTGAACCAGATGTTCGGTGATGGCTTTTTTGGCCTCCGTTACTTCCATACCGTTTAGGAAACCGGAATTGACAAGTTTCCCGGTGGCCACATCCGTAAACGCCGCCTCATTTACGTCAACCGGTCCCTTTGCGCTCTCCACCACCTGAACAATGGGCATTCCAAACTTCTTGGCAAACTCCCAGTCCCGATCGTCGTGGGCGGGCACGGCCATAATGGCCCCCGTGCCGTAGGTGGCCAGCACATAGTCGGAGATGAAAATGGGGATCTCCCGACCGTTCACCGGGTTCACGCCCCGCACGCCG
>DERU01000257.1:0-355 GCA_002361095.1 Lachnospiraceae bacterium UBA3332 | reverse complement strand
ACCGTAACTCATCAGCACATAATCCGATACCCAGATCGGAATCTCCTCGCCGTTGACCGGGTTCACGGCCGTCAAACCGTCTATTTTTACACCCGTTTTTTCTTTTGCCAGTTCGGAACGCTCAAAATCGGACTTTTTCGCCGCCAGTTCCTGATATGCCCGGATCTCATCCATGTTGCGGATCTCATCCGCAAACTTTTCAATGTAGGGATGTTCCGGGGAAATGACCATATAAGTGACACCGAACAGGGTGTCCGGTCTTGTCGTATAAATCCGGAGTTTCTCCTCCTTTCCCTTGACAACAAAATCCACCTCCGCGCCATGGGAACGCCCGATCCAGTTTTTCTGGGAAACC
>DERU01000297.1 GCA_002361095.1 Lachnospiraceae bacterium UBA3332 | reverse complement strand
GGGCGTCTATGTTCAGGGGGTCATGCCGTAAAATAATCGCGCAGATCCGCTCGGCTTTTTCGTAATCCCTCTTTTTGCGGTAGACGATGCAAAGCTGTACGAAAGCCTGCAGCATATATTGGCGGTATAATTCCTGGGATTCATCCAATAAAGAATAGGGATCCGCAGCTGCCGGGACGCTTTCCCTCATGGACAGACCGGGGATTTCATGGGCCAGTTCCATAGGGAGGTTATCGTGGGAATGCCGGGAAAGGTCTGCGATAAAAGAAAGAAGGCTGCTTTCCGCTTTGTCCAGTTCGTATAGGTTTTTGTGCGCCCTGGCAATGTTGATCTGTGTATCCAGCCGAATGTATAATTCCTGTTTCCGGGTTTCGGGATTCTGGCCCTGCAGGTTTCTTTGGGACAGGAGATTTTGTACGGTCCTAAATTCTGCCATGGCCAGATGGAAGCTGCTGCGCCGGTCACAGTGCCCCAGATTGCGGAAATATTTCCCAAAGCACAGATGCAAAAGCAGGGGAATGACGCTTTCGGAATAGGAGTCGTCCTTCTCACAGGCTTCGAAGCATTTTTGGAGGGCGGATTGGGCGTGCACATAAGAGTCGTGGGAATCTTGGAAATGCGCGTCTTCGTATTCCCCTTTCCGCAGGAACAGATTGCCGGTCGTAAGATAGTAAGGCGTAACCAGGTTGTGATAGTATGGATGAAGTGAATTGCCGATGGCAGCCAGTTCTTTTTCCGGTTCCTGATAGGGGGTTTTGGGCATGTGTTTGCAGGAAGGGTCGTTTTGGACTTCGGAACGGTCTGCGTGCAGCTGTTCCGTTTCGTTGAATATCTTTTTCAGGACAACCGCAAGGTCGAAAGACGCGGCGGTGTTTCCTGTGCTTTCGGACTGGAGCGGGAAAAAATCTTTCATGGCGAACGCCTCCTTTTCCTTCATTTTAGCATAAAGGGTTGTGGTTGGCTTTCCAAAGTTCAGGCGGGAAATTTGTGAAAAATATACAATACCGAATATGGTATTGTGTATATTGTACGACAAATTGCAAAAAATTCGGCGCGCAAAGAGGAAGGGGATATGTTAAGATATTTGTAGAAGATTGATGAAAAGGACGGCTGCGGATTTATGGTGTCTGCACATACCGCAGTGTCCGCAGGAGAGGGGTCTATGTTTTTTAAAGAGCAGAAAAATATAGATTTATATATGATGCATGGCGTGGCGGAGAGCCGTGAACAAGAGTATGACGATACGGTTAAAAATTATATCCGCTATTATCATATCAGGAGCCGCTGGTGCAAAAACAATTTTTATTTTTTGAGCGTGGTCAAAATCGTCGCCTTGGCGCTGATTCCGGTTTTGCAGGCAATGGATAAGCTGCAGGATCACGGATGGCTGGTGGTGGCGCTGTCGGGGGGCGGGCTGCTGGTGGATTCCCTTATCAGCCTGTTCCATCTCAAAGAAAAGTGGCAGTTGTACCGGAAAACCTGTACCATTGTCAGCGCGGAACAGAGGAAATTTGCGGCCGGATGCGAACCGTACCATGAGGCGGAAACGGCTTTTGGGAGGTATGTCAAAAATGTGGAGGAGATCATAAGTGACGAATCCCGGAAATGGAGCGATACGGTCAGTGGGAATCAAACCAAAAAGGAAAAAGCCGTAAAAAAGCGTAAAAAGGGAAAACAGGCAAAAGCAGACGAAGAGAACTAAAGCAAACAGAATGTCCCTGCCGCCTGTGCGGGCGGCAGGGACATTCCGAAAAACGGTTATATTTTATAAGGACATTAGATTTTTCCGATCAGATATTCCTGCCTGCCCTCCCGCAAAAACACCGGCAGGGTTTCCAGCGGGGCATCAATCTCATAGGTTTGTCCGCCTTCGTAGGTCTGTCCGGAGCCTGCGTGTACCCAGGAGGCGCCTGCGGGCAGATACACCTTGCGGCTTCTTGCTTTTTCGTGGCACACCGGGGCCACCAAAATGTCGGAACCGTAGCAGTACTCGTCGGTGATATCCCAGCAGGCAGGGTCTGCGGGAAACTCGTAAAACAGGGCGCGCATGACCGGGGAACCTTTTTCGTGCGCTTCACGCATCAGGCTTCTGGTGTAATCGCGCATCAATTCCCGGATACGGATGAATTTCACCAGCGTGGGATAATTGTCATCGCCGAAACTCCAGATTTCATTGTCGGCTCCGGTTCCTTCCCGTTCTTCGCCGGACTGTTTAAAAAGACGTTTGCCGGGCTGGCGGCAGCCATGCAGGCGCATGACGGGGCAGAAAGCGCCGAACTGGAACCAGCGCACCAGAAGTTCCCGGAATTCCCCGGACTCTGTGACACCGCCGTGAAAACCGCCGATATCGGTAGTCCACCAGGGAATACCGCACAGTCCCATGTGGATACCGGCGCAGATTTGTTTGCGGAAATCCGCATAATCCGACATAATGTCGCCGGACCAGACCAACGCGCCGTACCGCTGGCTGCCTGCCCATGCGCAGCGGATCAGGTTTACGATATCCTTTTGGCCGCTGGCCTTTTGGCCTTCATAGAACAGGCGGGCGTATTCCCGGGGATAGATGTTGCCGGTTTCGGCTACCGGACCGGCATGGTAGCGGTAGGTTCCAAAGTCATAGCCCGTAAATTCCGGTTCCGCCTCGTCCAGCCAGAATGTCCGGATGCCCAGATCCGCGTAGTTCTTTTTGCATTTTTCCCAGACATAGGCCCGGGTGCGGGGATTGGTGGCGTCCAGGAATACGTTGTTGCCGTGGAAAAGCATCTGCACATCCACGCCGGTATCGCTTTTGACTAAAAGACCCTGCTGCTTCATTTCCTCATAGTTCTCGCTGCGGTAATCCACCTGCGGCCAGATGGAAACCATGGTTTCCATACCCATGTCATGCAGTTCTTTGATCATCGCGGCGGGATCCGGGAAAAATTCGGGGTCGAAGCTCCAGTCCCCGCAGCGCAGCCAGTGGTAGTAATCAATGACGAAAACATCCACCGGGATGTCCCTCTTTTTGTATTCCCGGGCGACCTGCAGTACCTGTTCCTGATTGTAATAACGCAGCTTGCACTGCCAGAAGCCCAGACCGTATTCCGGCATCATAGGGGCTTTGCCGGTAGCCTGCGCGTAGGCCTCTTCGATTTGTGCCGGGGTGTCACCGGCGCAAATCCAGTAATCCAGCTGTTTGGTGGCTTCCGCAATCCATTCGGTGGTATTGCTGCCGAAATGGACTTCGCCGATTGCGGCGTTATGCCACAAAAATCCGTAGCCCAGGCTGGAGACATAGAACGGGATACTGGCCTGTGAATTGCGGTGCGCAAGTTCCAGATTACAGCCTTTAAGGTTCATGATCTCCTGCTGGTACTGTCCCATGCCGTACAGCTTTTCTTCCGGGTTGGAGGTAAAGCTGGCCTTTAGGCGGAAGCTTCCGCCGGGAAGCGCTTTGAAATGGCGGGCCTTCAGGGCAAGCGCGCCGCCGTTTGGAATTTCCTGCAGCAAAATTTTGCCGTGTTGGTTGCGGTAGGTGATGCGCAGGGCGTTTCCCCATTCCTGTACATACAGGTCGGCCGTGATGCGGCCGTTTTGCAGCGTGGCGTGCCGGGGATTTTGACTGTCGATGTCAATGACAACGGGGACGGCGGGCTGGGGAAGCAGTGCGGCGCTCCGGTCGTCAAAATCGCTTAAGATGGTGGAACGTACACGCAGGCTGTCTGCGCCCCAGGGGGTGATCAGGACGGTTTCCCCGTCTTGGCGAAAGAGCAGGCTGTCGTTCTCGCGGGTAAAAAATTGCATGGAATTTCCCTCCTTTGCTTTGCGCAATTTGTACTTGTAGGATATCGCAATTTTTACGGTTTTTCTACCAGAATATTTACAAAAAGTAGTACTATCTTGATATATGGGCATTTTGACGGTACAATGGGAAAAAAGGAAAGAGGCGGGAGGGACTTGCATGGAAAGGCCGGGAAAGGCGGTTTACCGGGAGGGCGTTGCGCATAACACGAAGGAGAGGCCTTACAGTATCCATAAAAGTAATTTTGACGAAGGGGGGGAACGCGCCCTGTATTTACATTGGCATCCGGAGTTTGAATTATGCTTTCTGGAAAGCGGCAGCCTGGATTTTATGGTGGAGGACATTTGCCACCCCATGCGGGCGGGGGATGCCGTCTTTGTTCCCCCGGGGCTTCTGCATTGGGCCAGGGGAACGCGGGCCGGCAGCTTTAGGGCGCTGGTATTTTCGGCGGAACTGGTGGTGGATCCGGTGCAGACGGCGGCATTCCGTAAATATGTGCAGCCGGTGCTGCAGAATCCGGCAGGATTTTGCCTGCATTTGACCGGGGAGACAAAATGGCAGCAGGAGGCGCTTGGGGATTTGGCGCGGATTTTTTCGGGGGCACAGGAACGGGAGGATTCGGAACTGCTGGTGATCGGACTATTGCAGGTAATTTGGCAGAATCTGTACCGTAACGGTTTTGCACCGGTTTTGGGGGAACGGACTTTGGGCAGGTCCGCAGAGCGGCTGCAGGAGGCGGTACGGCTGATTCACGCTCGTTACGGGGAAGAACTGACGCTCAGGATGCTGGCCTGTGCGGCGCATATGAGCGAAGGACAGTTTTGCCGGTCGTTCAAGGAACTGACGGGGAATACGCCGTTTTCCTATTTAAAGAGATACCGGCTTTTGCAAAGCTGCGTGTATCTTTCCGAGACGGACAAAAAAGTGAGTGAAATCTGCACATTATGCGGATTTAACAATATCAGCTATTTTAACCGGGAATTTTTGAAAATGATCCGGGCAAAACCCTCGGTATACCGGGCGCAGTGCAGGAAAAAGCAATGACAAACAAAAAGGAGGAAACAGTATGGGGTGTAGGTTGAAATGCTCCAAGGGGACAAAGGCGGAAGATGTGATTTTTTTGGAATTTGGGGATAAGGAATTGTCGGTTACCGATCCGGACCTGGATGCGTTTTTAAGCTTGGAGGATGTGAGAAACCGTCTGGCCGCAGAGGGATTTATCGGTACGGATGAGGACGGATATATTTGGAGGTTTGTTCTGCCGAAGGTAAAGCCGGATGAAAAAGGGGAAGTGCGATATACCGACAGGATTTTGGGAACGCAGACGGAGGAGATATATCCCGCCAAAAAACTGATCATCAATTCGGAAAACGAAATTATCATTACGAACGTGGATGCAGTCGGACGCCCCGATCTGATCGGGTTTGCCACGGATTATTTTAATAACGGCAAAATAAAGGTATTCTGCCGTCTGCGGGATTATATGGAGGGAGACGGGGAAAAAAACAGAGGGAAGTTCCAGCCGGTGATGCTGACGGATGTGATTTCCACCCGGGAGGAGGACGATGTCAATTATAAATTTGTCTGCGTCTGCTGTGAGGATTCCGTGTTGGAGTTTC
Organism: Lachnospiraceae bacterium UBA3332; assembly: GCA_002361095.1. GTDB lineage: Bacteria > Bacillota > Clostridia > Lachnospirales > Lachnospiraceae > Gallintestinimicrobium. The sequence continues at coordinate 602 of DERU01000297.1, read as the reverse complement.
CGGTGGAGAGTTTTGGGTCTGTGGGGATCGTCATCAAGGCGGAAGTGAATAACGAGGTTATTTATGACAGTGCGGTGCATTGGGCGCCGGGGGATCATGATTTGGACGGGAGGGGAAGCGTCAATTGTATAAAAAGGGACGGCAAAACGTTTGACATCGTGGTGAAGAATCTGACCAAGGATACCGGTGTGGTTCCGGGAACGGCAATCCGTTACCAGAAAATCACGATTTATACGCACGATCTTTTAAGCTGGTATGACGGTAATACCGACAGGGAAATTACGGTGGAAGAGTCAAGGAAAAATGCGCCAAAGCCGGTGCGGCGGATGATGCTGATGGCAGCGCCGGATTCCGCAAAAGAGCAGATTACCATACCGGTTGACAGCTATGATCCGGGAAAGATCGAGCAGGGCGCCCAGGTACAGTTCAGCTGCGGAAAGTGGCGCAGGAGAAAGGTGGCAGAGGGGATCCTGGGGTCTGTGAGCATATATATGTTTGTTTTTAAGACCGAGGAGGAAGCCAAAAAGGTGATCGGAAGGTACAATTCTTTGACGGAAAGCAGCCAGGTAAATTATTGGAAGAGGAGATAGGTTGAAAAACCA
>DERU01000261.1:27052-27546 GCA_002361095.1 Lachnospiraceae bacterium UBA3332 | reverse complement strand
CGTAAGCCATGTATGGCTTTGTGTAATAAAGCAGCGCAGAAATGGAGTGAAAAATGGAAACAGGCAAAAAAATCCCTTACAAAATTTATCTGGAAGAGCACGAGATTCCCAAACAGTGGTACAATGTACGCGCCGATATGAAGAATAAACCGGCGCCGCTGTTAAACCCCGGCACTTTACAGCCTATGACGTTTGAAGAACTCAGCGGCGTGTTCTGTGAGGAACTGGTGCGGCAGGAATTGAACGATACGGATGCGTATATCGACATTCCGGAGGAAATCCAGCAGTTTTATAAGATGTACCGTCCGGCGCCGCTGGTACGTGCGTACTGTCTGGAGGAAAAGCTGCAGACCCCGGCGAAGATTTATTATAAATTCGAGGGAAACAATACCAGTGGCAGCCATAAGCTGAATTCCGCCATCGCCCAGGCTTATTATGCCAAAAAGCAGGGACTGAAGGGAGTTACCACGGAGACCGGAGCCGGCCAGTGGGGC
>DERU01000261.1:26695-26894 GCA_002361095.1 Lachnospiraceae bacterium UBA3332 | reverse complement strand
AAACAATACCAGCGGAAGCCATAAACTCAATTCGGCAATCGCGCAGGCTTATTATGCGAAGAAACAGGGACTCAAAGGCGTCACCACGGAGACCGGCGCAGGACAGTGGGGAACAGCCCTGTCCATGGCCTGCTCCTATTTTGACCTGGATTGTAAAGTGTATATGGTGAAGGTGTCCTATGAGCAGAAGCCTTTCCGG
>DERU01000261.1:26193-26361 GCA_002361095.1 Lachnospiraceae bacterium UBA3332 | reverse complement strand
TCCTATGAGCAGAAGCCTTTCCGGCGCGAAGTGATGCGTACCTACGGCGCGGATGTTACCCCGTCCCCTTCAGAGACCACGGCGGTGGGCAGGAAGATTTTGCAGGAACATCCGGGCACCACGGGAAGCCTGGGATGTGCGATCTCGGAGGCCGTGGAGGCGGCGACG
>DERU01000261.1:1246-25892 GCA_002361095.1 Lachnospiraceae bacterium UBA3332 | reverse complement strand
AGGAAGTCTGGGCTGTGCGATTTCGGAGGCCGTGGAGGCGGCGACGACCCGGGAAGGGTATCGTTATGTGCTGGGCAGCGTGCTCAACCAGGTTCTTTTGCATCAGTCCATCATCGGCCTGGAAACCAAGGCTGCGCTGGACAAGTATGGCATTGTGCCGGATATGATTATCGGCTGCGCGGGCGGCGGATCCAATCTGGGCGGCCTGATCGCTCCGTTTATGGGGGAAGTGCTGCGGGGAGAGAAACAGTATCGGTTCATTGCTGTGGAACCCGCCTCCTGTCCCAGCTTTACAAGGGGAAAGTTTTTGTACGATTTCTGCGATACCGGCATGGTCTGTCCGCTGGCTAAAATGTATACGTTGGGGAGTAATTTCATTCCGTCTGCCAGCCATGCGGGAGGGCTGCGTTATCACGGTATGAGTTCCACCCTGTCCCGGCTGTATGCGGACGGATATATGGAAGCGCGCAGTGTGGAACAGACTTCCGTTTTTGAAGCGGCGGAACAGTTTGCAAGGGTGGAGGGAATCCTTCCGGCGCCGGAAAGCAGCCATGCCATCCGCGTTGCCATCGACGAGGCAATGAAGTGCAAAGAGACCGGGGAGGAAAAAACCATTGTGTTTGGGCTGACCGGGACGGGATATTTTGACATGGTGGCCTATGAAAAGTTCCACAATGGGGAAATGAGCGATTATATTCCCACGGACGAAGAATTACAGCAGGGATTTGACCGGATTCCACGGTTTGCGGGCAACGAGTGAGATGTCTTACGTATCGTATACCTTCATTTTGTTTGTAGGAGTCACGGCAGGAATTTATTACCTGGCGCCGCAGCGCTGGCAGTGGAAGGTGCTGCTCGCCGCAAGCCTCCTTTTTTACGCTTCCTTTGGTTTGGCGTTTATGCCTTGGCTGTTAGGCAGCAGCGCCGTCGCCTGGTATGGCGCGCGGTGGCTGGAGGAATGCCGCAAAAAGGGCGGCGCCGCGTGGAAATACGGGAAACTTTTGGCTGCGGTTTTGGTGGTTTGTAACCTTGGCGTGCTGTTTTTTCTGAAATGGTCGGGCATGGGACTGGCCCTGATTCATAAGATTTTTGGAACCGGTTTTGCGTGGAAGCTGGTTTTACCGCTGGGAATCTCTTTTTATACGTTTCAGCATACATCCTATCTAATGGATGTATGCTGGGGAAGGGTACAGGCCGAAAAAAATTTTTTCCGGTATTTGCTGTATGCGGGATATTTCCCGGCTATCGTTTCAGGGCCCATCAACCGCTATGCCCGGATCGGACAGCATTTTTTTGAGGGGCATGTTTTTTGCCGGGATACGTTTTACAGGGGGCTTTTGCGGATTCTCTGGGGATATTTAAAAAAAATGGTGATTGCGGACCGGGCGGCTGTTTTTGTGGATCAGGTGTTTGACAATTACTATATGTACAGGGGATTGTTTATCCTTTTTGCGGTTCTTCTGTTTTCCGTACAGCTGTATATGGATTTCAGCGGGTGTATGGACATTGTGCTGGGGGTTTCCCTGCTTTTCCAAATTCCCATGGCCGAAAATTTCCGGGCGCCTTACGGGGCGTCTTCCACGGCTGAGTTTTGGAGAAGATGGCATATGTCCCTGACTTCCTGGTTCCGCGATTACCTTTATATTCCCCTTGGAGGCAACCGGAAAGGAAGGGTTTGCAGATACCTTAATATTATGGTTGTTTTCCTGTTCTGCGGCATGTGGCATGGCGCCGGTATCACTTTTTTGGTATGGGGGCTGCTGAACGGAATGTATCAGATCATAGGGGATGCCACGGTAAATGTACGCAGGAAACTGTGCCGGTCGGCAGGACTTTATGAGACGGGATTTGGGGCGCGGCTGCGCAAACGCATGGCAACGACGGCTCTGGTGGAGTTTTCCTGGCTGTTTTTTAGGGCGAACGGGATACGGGAGGCGTTTGTCATGCTGCGGCGTATGGTTACCGGATGGAATCCCTGGATTTTGACGGACGGGACTTTGTATCAGGCAGGACTGGATATTTTTGATTTTCTGATTCTTTTGGCCGGGATATTGTTGGTTGGCGGAGTGTCCCATGCGGCGGCAAAAAAGGATTTGCATGCCTGTTTTATACGGCAGAGCTGGCTGCTGCAGGGTGTTGTCATTTTACTGGCGTTGGCGGTTTGGTATCTTTTTGGCATTTATGGGCCGGGAGTTACCCCGGAGGATTTTATTTATTACAATTTTTGACGGAGTGGGTTTGCAGAAAGGGAAAGGCCGATGAAAAAGTGTTTCCGTGCGTTGGTCATAATCGTATTGGCGGTGTTGGCGCTGGGCAGGCTGTATTTTGTGTTGGAGGCCGATTATGACGGCAACCAATCGGCAAAAGGGTTTTACCGTCTGGACAAAAATACGGCGGATATCCTGTTTTACGGAAGCAGTCATATTTATGCGGGCGTAGATACCGCGAAGCTGTGGGATGATTACGGGATCGCAGGCTATGATTTTGCGGGAACCATGCAGACTTTGTGGAATTCTTATTACAATATGGCCGAAACGCTCAAATACCAGACGCCGAAAGTCATGGCAGTGGATTTGTACGGCGCGCTGATCGAAGAAGAATACTATACGTCCAGCAATGTCATTAAGAATGTGAGCAGTATGCGGTTTTCCGTAAATAAGATCCGGAATGTCTGGAACAGCGTGCCCCATGAAAAATTTTTGTCATATCTTTTTTCTTATCCGCTTACCCACGACAGCTACCGGGAACTGCAAAAGGGAAACTACAAAAAGCTGTCGGAGCCGGTAGGGGGAAAGTGGTATAAAGGGTATCATCCCTCTTTTGTGTGTACGTCCTTTGATTCGCTTCCGGTTGTGCGGCAGGCAGATGCCAAAAGGCCGCCTTCGGAAAAGAACCGGAAATATTTGGAAAAAATGGTGGAACTGGCGCAAAAAAGGGGGATTCAACTGGTCTTTATGGTAACGCCTTATATGGGAGTAACGGATGAGGACGAGGAAGTTTATGCCTGGATAGAGCAGTTTGCGCGTGAGAGGGACGTATTGTTTTTGGACGCAAACAGGTGTCTGGCAGAAATGGGGTTTGAACCGTCAGCGGATTATGCGGAGGAATCCCACCTAAACCATAGCGGGGCCGGGAAATTCAGCGCTTATCTGGGGCAATGGCTGAGGGAGCGGACCGGGCTTGCAGACCACAGAGGGGAAGCCGCATATGATTCCTGGCAGCGTTACAGCGACTGTTGGGCTTATTACCGGCAGGATAACGATTTATCCGCGACATGGCAGTTGGAAGATTACATAAAAAAATTAAAGGAATGCGACGCGTATACAATATGGATTGCTTTTGACGATCACTTTCGGGAGAATACGCCTGCGCTTCTTTTGGGGCAGCTGTGGCAGGGACAGCCTGCGGGGCAGCAATATGACAATATTTTGGTGGTTGAAAAGGGGAAGATTCTGTATCAGTCCCCCGATGTGTCGGAATTTTTGTGGTATGTGGAAACGGATTCCCTGGATATAGCGGCCTGCAGAAATTACGGGGAGGACATGAAAATTATCGTCAACAACGTGGTTCAGAATGATAATTCCAATGATGTGACGATTGTGGTATATGACAGCAGGCTGGACCGGATAGCCGATGTGGCGGCGTTTAACCGGGACGGTGTGATGCTGCGGTAAGAAACTGCGCGAAAATGAGGAAAAAGATGGCGTATGGAAGAAAAGCGCACGGAACTGGTTTTGGCAGGGTAAAAAGGAGCATCGGACAAAGCCTGTGCGTGTTGTTTGGCCTGACGTTTTTATGGGGGGCATCCCTTTTTTGGGGAAAGGATGTACTCTGGGAAGAGCCGGGGCAGGATGCGGACGGCTATTACATACTGAAAACCCGGGAGGATTTTATCTGGTTTGTCAAAAAAGTGCGGGGTGGGCGGGAGGATTTGAATGTCCGCCTGTTCTGTGATATTGCGTTGAACGACACGGCAGACTGGGAAGAATGGGAGGTGTGTCCGCCTGCGAACCGGTATCCCTGCATGATGCATTATGGCGGCCATTTTGACGGGAACGGCCATGCGCTGCTTGGATACTATTCGGCGCAGGATGCACCTGTTTTTTTTGAACTCGGGAAACTGTCCCGCGTGTCGGACTTGAATGTGCAAAAGTCGCTATTTTATACGGATTTTGAGGAAGGATCTTATCTGGATGACGAGGGGGAATGCAATGTTCTGCCGGTTGGGGCTTTGTGCTATGAAAACTGTGGTATAGTGGAAAACTGCACCGTGGAGGCAAGGGTTTTGGGAGCCTGGAGCGCCGGGGGGATCGCCGTTATCAACAAAGGGACGATGATGAACTGCAGTTTCCGGGGGATTTTGGAAGCGGGACGGGAAATCTGTGACCAAAGGCAGGAGGAGCGCTGGGCAGTTGAAACCGTGTACGCCGGGGGGATATGCCGGACGAACCGGGGAAAAATCCGCAATTGTACCAATGAATCTTTCATCCGGCTGGGTGTTGTCACGAGGGAAAAGTATATGAACTATGCCGCCGGGGGAATCGCCGGAACCGTGGAGGAGCAAGGGACGGTGGAGAATTCCTGCAATCGGGGAAGTGTGGTCTGTGTGCAGTTGGCAGGCGGAATTGCGGGGGTCAACACCGGGCGGATCACGGAATGCACAAACGACGGCAGCGTTCACGTGGAGGAGGAAGAACTGGGATATGTCCATTCCCTGATCACGGCGGGAATTTGTGCTTCTAACGGGGGAGTGGTGCAGGATTGTTATAACGCAGGCCCGGTCACCGTCCGCCAGCAATGGGTGAGTTATTACGCGCCCGTTTACGCAGTGGCCTGTAATCTGATCAATCCCAGGGAAGGGCAGACGAAAAACTGCTACTATCATAAAGACAGCGCACAACAGGATTACCGCCAGTCCGGTGTGTATAAGCTGGGGGAAGAACAGGTGAAAAACCTGGAGGCATTCCTGACCCAGGGGTATGGATTTACGGATTATGACAGTCGGGAACTTTTGGAGTTTATGCCGGATGTCCCGGGCATTGACCAGGAAGATTTTATCCGTTTGGGAATGGGCCCAAAGGAAGATACCGTTTATGTGGTAAAGGCAGGGGACAGCCTTTGGAGTATTGCCGAAGATTTTTATGGGGACGGAAGGTATTATCCGTATCTGCGGCGGGAAAAGTGGGGGCAGGAGGACGGACGCCTTTTTGTGGGGGAAGGGATTGTGGCCCCGCATCTGGACTTTTATTTGCTGCATGCCAATGACGAGGAGGGATTTACTTATTCGTACACCGTGCTTGCGGATGGGACGCCATGCCCAAACCGCTATTATGCGGCGAAACCGGCGGATTGGTGTTACGGGTATATGGATTTTGCCGCAGGAGCCGGACTGGACGTGCTCTGGCCTAAAAAGAAGGGCGGTTACAGTGATGAGGCGGAAGCGGATATCCGGATTTTTTACCGTCTGGATGCCAATCCCGAAGGGGATTTTTTTGCCGCCGATTGGGAGGGCGTAAAGCACAGCCTTGCAAGGAGCGCCGGGATTGCCTGCGGGGACGCCCTTGACGGGCTGCGGTTTTACCGTTATGAATTGGATAACGGGGAATTCCTCTACGGCTGCTCTTTCAGGCTGTACCGCAGCGACGGCATTTTTGACGGGGCCGCATTTTACCGGCTCCGGGAGGGGATGCTGGCAGAATTTATAGGAGTGGAACCAAAAGGCGGCGGATACCATGTGCTGGATCGGACGCGTTATATGGCGGCGCGTGTGACGGACGGGCCTGCCGTGGAACAGCCGTGCGATACAGGGGAAAATTTTTACGGACGGGAAGGATGGGAATTTATGCCGCTGCATAACCCTTTCGGAACGGCCATGGCTTATACGGCGCAGGCGCCGTGCAGCGCTTACATGTTGTTTACGGGGCCGCAGTGATGCGGAGAATTGAACGTTACGGGCAAAAGAACAGGCCCTTCCTGACCAAAACGCCAGGAGGGGCCTGTAACCTTTTCAAAAACTTAAGGGGTTTCGGAGGAGGACAGCGACCCGTCCATATACGTGTCCGTGCGGACCAGGACACTGGTCTGGTTTTCGTTATCCCAGGTATAAATGTTTTCCGTGTAGGAATTTGTACTGCTGTCAAAGTCGGTGACGGAGGAATAATTGATCAGTTTGTTATTATCGTCATAATATTCCACGCGTATCAAAGTGACATTGTCGTTCTCGTAAATGGAAGTGGTGTGATGGTAATCGAAGGTATTTCCGGTACTGGCAGTACTGCCGGTATCGGCCGCCGGAGCGCTTTGCACGGGCGCGCTGACGGGAGTTTCGTTTGCGGTAGGTGCGCTGACTACAGGCGTACTGTTTTGTACAGGAACGCTGACAGGCGTGTCGTATTGCACAGGCACACTGACAGGCGTATCGTCTGTGGCGGATGTGTCGGCATTGTTGTATGCGGGTACGCTTGTAACAGTATTTGCGTCGGCTGCAGGCGCAGGAACGATGCCGCCGGGGATGATTTCCGGACGCACGACGCGGTTTGCGGCGTTACTTGCGGACAAAGTCCCGGCCGCCAGTGCCTGGACGGTTTGGGCTTCCGCAAGGTCCGCGTAGCCGTTGGCTGTGCCGATTGTGCGATTTTCGGCAACACCGTGGCTGACATAATGATCCACGATGGACAAAATATCATCCCCGTAAGCGGTTTTGACATCGCCATACGCTTCCGCATATACAAGGGGATTAAAAAGAACGCCTTGTGTTCTTCCTTCCAAAACGCCCTGTGTCAGGTAATGTTCGATATAAGCGTTTGTATCATCGCCGAAAGCGGCATGCAAATCGCTGTATGCTGCTTTGTACGCGTCTACATCGAGAATCAGGGCGCTTTTACCGCTTTTGATAAGCGCATCCACATAAGCGTCAGGAATAGAGTTTGCCGCAGATACGCCCAAAACCGAATTACACATCAAAACGGTTAACGCGCTTGCAGCGATTGCCTTTTTGGGATTCATACTTTTTCTCCTTTTTGTTTTTTTTTAAATTGTATATTGTGACAAAGGTTTTGTCAAGGATTTCATATACATCCGCTGGGTGTATTTGCTCTGCCGCCGCTTCCGCCCGGTCCGCGTGCCTGCCTCCCGCTTTAAGCTGCCGCCATTGGGGGCTGAACTGTTACAAAACTCAATTTCGGCCGGGCATGTCCTGGGAGGGGGTGCGGCCGGTTTTTTCTTTGTAGGCGCGCAAAAAATAGTTGTATCCGTGAAACCCTACTTTTTCCCCGATGGTCTTTAGGTCAAGATCCGTCTGGCAAATCAGTTGTCTGGCACGTTCGATGCGGTAGCTGACCAGATAGTCAATGAAAGAAGTATCCATTTCCTTGCGGAAAAGCCGGGAAAGATGGGTGGGGGATACATGCAGGTAATCCGCAAGGTCTCGCAGGGTAATATCCTGTCCGTAATTTTCATGGATATACTGCAGGGCTTTTTGGATATGGGGGGAATGGCGGCGGCTTCCGTATCCGGGAGCCTGCTCCACGATTTTACGAAAATATTCCGTCAGAAGCGTTTGCGTCTCCCGCGGGCTTAAACGGCTTACCTCTATGTCAGGAAACATTCCGTGGATATCCCTGACGGGTTCCGTTTTCTGGGTATCCTGAAAACGAAGGCCAAGCTGCAGCAGCCGGTGTACAAGCTGCTGGGAAGGCATACCGCCGGCGCGAGAAAAAATACCTTGCAGGATGGTTCCGGTTTTTTCGTTGTCTAAAGCAGAAAGGGCGTTCATCAGTTCGTTTTCTTCCCGCATGGACAGGCCGGTACCGGCATTTTCACTGTCCGCGGGCACAATCCGGCGCTGTTCCAGAAGCTGTCTCGTCCGTTTAAAAACACGGGGAATATCTGCGATATCCGCAAATATGCCGCTGTTTTGGAAAATAACCGTCAGGCCCAGCAGCTTTCGGATGTTGGTATCCAGCAGACGCATGGCCTGATGCGCATCGTTTTGGATCTCCTGCGCGGAATTTTGCCCCGGAAAGTGGAAGAGGACGGCAAACTGTCCGTATTCCAGATGGGTGATGAGTCCGTTTCCCAGGGAGGAAAAAATATTGGCGGCGAGTGTCTGGATGGAATCAATCATTTTTTCCCGGTTCATCGTATCGGAAAAATGGGTAATCAAGATAAAATTTGTCACCTGCATGACTGACAGACAATAATTTCCGCAGGCAAAATCGGCCTGGGTCAGCATATGTTCATGCTCCTGCAGATTGGTAATGCCGTGCAGAAGCAGACCGTGCAAATATTTTTGCTTTGCCACAGTGGTAAAAAAGGAAAGGTGGGAATCTGCCGCGTCTTCCCTTTGCAGAAGTTCCGTCATCTCGGCAAGCTTACGCAAAAGAATATCCGGACAAAGCTGGTGCTTGAGCAGATAATCGTATGCGCCGTTGTGAAGCGTGTCGCGGACAAAGGAAAACGTATCATAGTTGCTTAGAATCAGGATCTTGACGGGCAGCCGCCGGCGCTGTATTTCCTGTGTGACTTCCACACCGCTTTTATCGGGCATATCCACATCCAAAATCAGGATGTCGGGACACAGTGTTTCCAGCAGCTTTAAACAGTCGTTTCCGCCCAGTGCCTGTCCGATGATTTCATAACCGTTTGCATTCCAGTCAATAAGATTGGCAAGGCGGTTTAACGTCAGAATGTCGTCATCCGCCAAAAGAATCCGGATCATGGTTTTCCCCATTTCTGCGCGGATTTATTTGGATACCGCGCGTATTTTAAAGTTATCTTTCCATTTCCTCTGCGGGAAAGCAGATGTGTACGGTGGTGCCGCAGCCGGGCGCGCTGGCAATGGAAAAGGAAGCTTCGCCGCCATACTGAAGGGTAAGACGGTCCATAATGTTTTTCATGCCCACACGCAAAAAGGTGTTGGTCTGCGGAACCTCCCCTTTTAAAATGAGCTGTACCTGTTCCTCATCCATGCCGTTGCCGTCGTCGGAAACGGAAACAAAAATTTTGTTTTCCATCCGCCGTACCGTCACGCAGAGAAGTCCTTCCTCCGCCCGTCCATAAAATCCGTGGATGACGGAGTTTTCCACGATGGGCTGTAAAAGAAGCTTCAAAATTTTGCAGTTCTCGGCTTCTTTTTCTATACTGAAATCCGTTTCGATCGTGCAAAGCAAATTGTACTTTTTGACGGCTATAAAAGAACGGAGGTATGCGATTTCCTGCGCTATGGTAATGAAAGCCCCCTGATTGGAGATGGAACGCAGCAGATGGGCAAAGGAAGACGAAACCTCTTCAATGTTGCGGACATTCTGCATCTGCGCCAAATAGGTAATGGTATTGAGCGTATTGTAAATCATATGCGGGTTGATCTGCGCCTGCAGGGAATTAAATTCCAAAATACGTTTTTTCTCTTCGTTTTCCTGCACCTGACGCAAAAGTTTTCGTATGCGGCAGGACATGGACAAAAATCCCCGGGTCAGCTGCCCGGCTTCGTCCGCAGAGCGGACAGGCAGGACAATGACTTTTTGCGGGTCATTTCCGAATTCGGCCACGGCGGCATTCAAAGACCGGATATCCCGGGTAAAAGTATAGGTCAGGATAAAAATGCCGATGATAGCCGCCAATATTATCACGGAAAATGCGAAAATAAACGCAAAAACCACCTGGGAGGATTCCCAAAATACGGAGTCGGCCGTGACCAGCGTGACGATACAAAGCCCGCTTTGCTTGGTAGGCATCCGGGAAAACAAATACTCGGTATCCTGGTATCGGACGGAGGAACGGCGCTCTGTGGACGCCTTTTGGAGGGTGGGCAAGATGTCCTGGTTTTCCATGCTGGGGGAGGCGTAGACAATTTTTTGGTTCTCCTCCAGCACATACATTTGGGTGGTATCGCTTTCAAAGGGATTGAGCAGCGTATCCATATATGCGATGGGGACATCCACCAGAATCGAGCCCAAATATTTCCCGTTTCGGTAAACGCTGCGCCCCAGCGTGACTACGGGATTGGTGTCGAGTCCTTCCAATATCCGGTTGCAAATAACGGGATTGCCGTTACCGCCCCGGATACGCGCCAAAAGGGGATCGTCGGCTTTTAACATGCTGTTGTAGACGGCCCCGGCCTGATAAAGTTTGCCGTCATATCCGGAAATGGTAATACCGTAGCGGTAGTCTGCGTTGGAGTATAAAAGCGACAGCAGGCTGTTTAGGGTTTTATATCCGGTAAACCATTCATAAGTGGGAATGACTGTGCTGTCCGAAAGAATATCCGTCACGTGATAATCCAAAATTAACGAAACCGCAATCTGATCCATATCGGAAAAGATCCGGTCAAACTGTGTCTGCGCATAACTGACCTTTTCCGTAATATAGGCCTGCTCCTTATTTCTCAAAACCGCGTGCAGACGGTTCACAAAAAGCTGTACGGCGATAAAAAGCGGAATGATCAGCAGAAACAGAAACGTTACCAAAAACTTTGCGCTGATGGAATTTCTGATTTTTGTTTGCAGTTTGTCATAAAACATAGTATTCTCTCTTCCTGTTTGATTTAACATAGTTTACCCTGAATTGCCCTGTCCGGTCAAGAATATAGGCAAATGTGATAAAAATTTGAAGCATAACGATAAGATTGTGTAGTTTAAGTACAGATTTGTTTTGCTATACTAAAACCGGTAGGGGGGACTGCCTCCCCGAATAGAGCGTAAAGGAAAAGGAGGACAGTATGAAAAAGAAAAGATTTTTGGCATTGTGGATGACGGTCTGTATGTCGGTCGGACTGCTTGCAGGATGCGGCAGTCAGCCGTCGGCACAATCGTCCCAGTCCGGCGCAGAACCTGCAAAGCAGGAAACGCAGGATACCGGGGAAAACCAGGACAGCGAAGCGGCAGGGGAAGTGGCAAACCTGAACATGGAAGGCTTTCCCATTGTGAACGACCAGATTACACTGCGGGTATTCGGACAGCAGGGGCCTGTGCAGGAAAAATGGGATGGCATGGGCATGTGGAAAAAATATCAGGAGATGACCAACATCAAACTGGACTTTACGGATGTGCTTCCGGCGGAAGGCTATGACGAGAAAAAGAGCCTGATGTGGGCAAGCAACGACTATCCGGACATTTTTGTACGGGCGCAGCTAAACAACGCGGAAATCGTCAAATATGGCGGTATGGGAATTTTGGCGCCCCTGGAGGATCTGATCCCGGTATATGCGCCGAATATGCAGAAGCTCATTGATGAGGATCCGGCCATCCTTTCCAGAATCACCGCGCCGGACGGACATATTTACACGCTTCCCGCGATATTTACGCTGACGGCGGCCAGGGGACAAAAATTTTGGATGAATACTTCTTGGCTGGAACAGGTAGGGAAAGAGATTCCGGAGACCGTGGATGACCTGGAGGACGTTCTGCGGGCGTTTAAAGGCGTGGATTTTAACGGAAACGGGGAAGACGACGAGTTCCCGATGGGAGCGGATACCGCCCAAACCCTGATCTGCCGGTTTGCGGGCGTCTGGGGCTACCAGCGTCAGTTCGGCAGCTATCTGGAAGTCAAGGACGGAAAAGTTTCCACTTATTTGACGGATGACGGCTTTAAGGATATGCTGGCATGGCTTGCCAAAATATATGGGGAAGGACTGATTGACCCGGAAGTTTTCACCCAGGATTATGCAAAATACGCGGCGAAAATGGCGGGACAGCAGATGGGGCTTTTCTTCAACCAGGCGGACGATACCTTTGACTCCACCAATTTTAAGGGAATCGCGCCCTTCAAAGGAAAAGCGGACAGGCAGTATGTGGAATCCGCCCCGACGGCCAGGGACAACGGTGTGTTCGCCATCTGCGCAGACTGTGAGAACAAGGAAGCGGCAATGCGCTGGATCGATTATTTCTACAGCTATGAAGGTTCCATCCTGATGCGCTACGGCGTGGAAGGGGAAAACATGTATTTTGACGAGGACGGAAAACCCCATTACAACGACGGTATTTTGGACAGCCCGGAAGGATCCGGCACCGAGATCGGCAAATACACGATCTGGCCCGGCGGCGGCGCGCCCCAGTGGGTAAACGCGGACAACTGCGAAGCCATCGCATCCGAAGCCACACTGGCTGCACAGGAAGCGCTGGATCCTTTTGTGCCGGAGCAGATTTACGCGGCTCCTCTTTTGGATCAGGAAGTTTCCGACAGATTATCCGTACTTTGGACGGATCTGGAAAGCTATATGAAAGAGACGACGGCGAAACTGATTCGCGGAGAACTGAATTTTGAAAGCGACTGGGATACCTATGTGGAGACCATGAACAAGATCGGTCTGGACGAATGGGTTTCCATCTATCAGGACGCATATGACGTGGTTGCCAAATCATAACCCCTTACGGGAAAGGGCCGGGCGGCATTGTCCGTTCGGCCCTCCTGTTTTGACCGGGGAGAAGGAGGTATACAGTGGCGAAAGCAAAGACAGCCGCAAAGAAGCAAAAAGGCGCTTGGAAAAAGATAAAAGGCAAGTGGCAGCTGCTTGCCATGTTTGCCTTTCCGCTGCTTTGGTATCTTATTTTTTGTTATGTTCCCATGTACGGGATCCAGCTTGCGTTCCGCAATTACAATCCGCGGCTGGGATATTTGGGCAGCCCCCTGGTGGGGTTTAGATGGTTTAAACAGTTTTTCTCGTCCTACTATTGGAAGGATATCATCTGGAATACATTTTCCATCAGCCTGTATTCCATTGTGATCGGTTTCCCGGTTCCGATCATTTTGGCGATCATCATCAACGAACTGCCGGGCAGGAAATTCAAAAAAGTGTTGCAGAACATTACCTATATTCCCCATTTTATTTCCATGGTGGTATTGTGCGGTATGCTGTATCTGTTTTTGTCTCCCCGGTACGGCATCGTCAATGTGGCGCTTTCGGCAATGGGTCTGGAACCTGTCGGATTTTTGGAATCCTCCAAATATTTTAAAGGCGTATATGTGGCTTCCGGGATCTGGCAGGAGAGCGGATGGAGTTCCATCATATATATCGCCGCCCTGGCAGGCATTGATCCTTCCCTTTATGAGGCGGCGAAAATCGACGGGGCGGGACGGTTCAAGCGGATTTTGCACGTATCCCTGCCCGGGATCGTGCCGACCGTGGTGACACTTCTCATCCTCCGTGTGGGACAAATTATGAGTATCGGGTTTGAAAAAGCCTATCTTTTGCAAAACGATCTGAATTTAAAATCCAGTGAAATCATATCCACCCTGGTTTATAAACAGGGTATCCTGCAGGGCAACATCGGTTACGCCACAGCGGTGGGCCTGATGAATTCCTGCCTGAATCTGCTTTTGATCGTGTTGGCAAACAAATTCTGTAAAAAGTTTTTTGAAACCAGTCTGTGGTAAAGGAGGGACAGCATGCGAAAAAAGAAAAGCCGGGGAGACTGGTGGTTTGACCTTGGGCTGGTGGTCATCAGCCTGCTGATCATTATTGTGATCGCCTATCCCCTCTATTTTGTCGTGATTGCCTCCTTCAGCCAGCCGGAAGCGGTACTTGGGGGAAAATTACGGTTTTTGCCCATCGGATTTAACGTGGAATCCTATAAGATGGTACTGTCGGAGAAAAAAGTCTGGACCGGGTACCGCAATACGATTCTCTATACCGTATTGGGAACCTGTATCAATCTGGTACTGACCACGCTGGCGGCATACCCGCTGTCACGCAAGGATATGCCTTTCCGCGGACCGCTGACTTTTGTGGCATCCTTTACCATGCTGTTTGGCGGCGGCATGATTCCGGTCTACATGGTGGTCAGGGGCTTGGGGCTGACGGACAGCATTTGGGCGATGGTCATTCCCAATGCGCTGGCGACTTATAATATGCTGGTGATGAAAAATTACTTTCAAAGCAGCATTCCGGAAGAATTGCAGGAGGCTGCGGCCATTGACGGCTGCGACCATTTCCGGACGCTTCTTAGGGTCGTCCTTCCGCTGTCCGCACCGATTGTGGCGGTAATCGTGCTGTTTTATGCGGTGGGGCACTGGAACGCGTTTTTCAATGCGGTCATTTATCTGCGCAATCAGGATCTGTTCCCCCTGCAGATTGTGCTGCGGGACATCCTGCTGCAAAACAGTCTGGAAGCGGTGGGAGGGGACCTGACCGGGATGTATGAAAAGGTAATGCGTGGGGAAACCATGAAATATGCGCTGATTATCGTGGCCAGCGCGCCCGTCATCGCCATGTATCCCTTCGTACAGAAATATTTTGTGAAAGGAGTTATGGTGGGAGCCATAAAAGGATGAGTATGAGTGAGAAAAAACCGAATCTGATTTACATTTTTGCGGACCAGCTGCGCTATTTTAGCTTGGGATATGCGGGGGATCCCAATGCGCAGACGCCCCATATTGATGCGCTGTGCAAAGAGAGCGTTGATTTGTGCCAGGCCGTTTCCGGCCATCCGGTCTGTGCGCCCTACCGTGCTTCTTTGTTTACCGGAAAGTATACCACCAGCACGGGTATGGTTATCAACGAAATCCGGATGAACACAAATCACCACACGTTTGCGGATGTCTTAAACGAAAACGGATATGAAACCGCCTATATCGGGAAATGGCATATGTATGCCGCAGAACTGGGAAACCATTACGACGCCAAAAATTCCTATATTCCCAAAGGCCGGGACAGGCTGGGATTTAACGGCTTTTTTGCCGGTTACAATTTCCGGCATGAATATAGTGTGGGAACCGCTTATTATCATCTGGACAGTCCGGAAAAAATCTATTATGATAAGTATGAGCCGGACGCGCAGGTGGACATGGCCATCGGGCAGTTGGAGCATTTGTCCCAAACAGGAAACCCCTTCGCCCTGTTTTTATCCATCGGAACGCCCCATGACCCCTGGGTGGCGGAAAATGTGCCTGCCCAATATTTGGAACGTTTCCGGGACAGGAAGTTTACGCTTCCGCCCAATTATCTTCCGGACAATGATCCCCATGCGGACGCATGGGCACGGCTTTCCGGGGAAGAGCGGGAACAGCTTACCGAATGGATGCGGGTATATTATGCGATGACGGCCAATCTGGACGATAATATCGGGCGGCTTTTGGATGCGATCCGGCAAATGGGACTGGAGGACAATTCCATCATCGTGTTCACTTCCGATCACGGGGAACTTTTCGGCGCCCACGGCAGACGGGCCAAAAATATCTTCTATGAAGAGGCGGTCCGGGTTCCGTTCCTGGTAAAATGGAAAGGGCATCTTGAGGCCGGGGGCAGCAGGGATTTTGTATTCAATACGGTGGATATTATGCCCAGCTTTTTGTCCCTGATGGGACTTCCCGTTCCGGAAAAAGTGGAAGGCAGCGACCGTTGTGCCTGCATTTTGGGCAAAGCGGACACCGATGAAGGCGCTCTGATGATGTGTACCGGCCCCACGGCCGTATTCGGGGACGGAAATGAATGGAGGGCATACCGAACCAAACGGTATACCTATGCCGTTTTTAAGTCGGACGGGCAGGAACTTTTATTCGACAACCAAAATGACCCTTACCAGATGCACAATCTGATAAACGACCCTGCCTATGCGCAGACGGCCGCATCCCTGAAAGAGAGAATGTACGCCAAAATGGGTGAAATCG
This sequence comes from Lachnospiraceae bacterium UBA3332, assembly GCA_002361095.1. GTDB lineage: Bacteria > Bacillota > Clostridia > Lachnospirales > Lachnospiraceae > Gallintestinimicrobium. The sequence continues at coordinate 10,289 of DERU01000261.1, read as the reverse complement.
GCGATACCTTCGAGCACAACAGCTATTACGAAAAAAATTGGGTGGAAAACCGGCTGATCATGCGGACCGCTACCATTTAAAGGTGCGTATCCACCCCAAAACCGGAAAGGAGTTATACGACATGATTGTGAAACGGGCAGCCAGCATTCCGCTGGCGGTACATGACCCTTATTTTAGCGTCTGGTCGAACCATGACCACCTGAACGGACAGGATCCGGTACACTGGAGCGGCATCCGCCAGCAGATGCGCGGCTGCGTGACGGCAGACGGCATCCGTTATGCATTTATGGGCGATCCGGCATCCGCAGAGACGATTCCCCAAAAGACCGTATCGGTGACGCCTACAAAGACCACCTACCGTTTTGAGAACGAAAAGCTCTCGCTGGAAGTGTCCTTTGTCTCCCCTTTACTTTTGCAAAATCCCACGCTGGTTTCCCGGCCCTGTACCTATATTGACATTACCGTGGAAAAAAAGGATGCTGCAGAAGTCTGGGCTGACATATGGGTTTCGGACGATCTGGTATGCCAAAAGCCAAAACGTCTGGTGGGCGGCAGCCATAAAAGGCCGTCCTGTTCCGGACAGCCTGCGTACACATACGCCTTTATGGGGCGCGCACAGCAGCAGCCCCTTGGGAGCAGCGGGGACAATGTCACGATCGACTGGGGCTATGTCTATCTGGCAGGCGGCAGCCCAAACGCACAGCTGTGCTATGACGAAAACAACCGCAGAATCGGATGCCGGCTGGATTTTTCCGAAAAGAATACGGACGGATGCATCCTTGCTTATGACGACCTGCTTTCCATTAACTACTTCGGTCAATGGTGCAAGGCGTATTGGACACATGCATATAAAGATATTTTGGATGCCATAGGCGCCGCATTTGCGGACAAGGAAGAAGTACTTGCAAAAGCTGTGCGGTTGGACGAAGAGATGATGCAAAAGGCGGAGCAGATCGGCGGGGAGGAATACGCTTTTTTGTGCGCCATGAGTTACCGCCATGCGGTCGCCGCCCACAAGCTGATTTTGGACGAGGAAAAAAATCTGCTCTTTTTGTCCAAAGAAAACGACTCCAACGGCTGTATCGGTACGGTGGATGTCAGCTACCCTTCGGTTCCGCTGTTTTTGCTCTATGACACGGAATACGTCAAAGGGATGCTGCGGCCGATTTTTAAGTTCGCGGACTGCGATGTGTGGGAATACGATTTTGCCCCCCATGATGTGGGAAGATATCCCTATGCCTGGGGGCAGGTGTACGGCTTAAATCCCGACGGAACCGGACATGCCTATTCCCGGGAGCAGGGAGACATATTTCCGCCGTTTTACCAATATCCAAAGGGAAGCGAGACGTTTAGCCTGCGGGGCCAGATGCCGGTGGAAGAATGCGGAAATATGCTGCTCATGACGGCGGCGGTTTGCCTTGCCGATAAAGACGCTTCCTTCGCCAGGCCTTATATGGATACGTTAAAAAAATGGACCCGGTATTTGCTGGAATACGGAGCGGATCCTGGCGAACAGTTGTGCACCGATGACTTCGCGGGTCATTTATCCCACAACGTAAACCTTTCCGCCAAAGCCATCATGGGAATCGAAGCCTACGCGCGCCTTGCCGGATTATGCGGCGATGCGCAGGAGGCGCAAACCTACCATGAGCAGGCGCAAAGGATGGCGAAAGACTGGGAAGCGCGGGCCAACGCAGGCGACCATTATGCTTTGGTGTTCGGGGATGCGGACTCCTGGAGTTTAAAATATAATCTGGTATGGGACAAGCTGTTTGGGAGCAAACTGTTTTCGGAGGAAGTGTATCAAAAGGAACTTGCCTACTATGCAAAAAAAGCCAACGCATACGGAATCCCCTTGGACAGCCGGAAGGAATATACCAAGAGCGACTGGATTCTCTGGTGCTGCGCCATGGCGGCGGATAAACAACAGGCGTGCAGTTTCCTTATGCCGGTAGCCAAATATCTGGAGGAAACCGACAGCAGATTTCCTTTTTCCGACTGGTATGACACCGTAACAGGACAATACTGCCATTTCAAAGGCAGAAGCGTACAGGGGGGGATTTTCATGCCGATGCTGATGTCCCAAAAAGAGCGTTTTTGTTAAAGTGCCGGCAGCCGGCGTTTGAATGTTTGGAAAGGAGTGTATCCAAATGGAAATCCTGGCGTTGCGGGATTATCCGCAGTATAAAGAAGAGGCGGCGTATTGGTTTTCCCAAAAATGGGGGATTCCGGCCGCTGCGTATCTGGAGAGCATGGAAGCTTGCCTGCAGGGCAGGCATCCGGTTCCGCAATGGTATCTGGTCCGGAAAGACAATGCCATTGTGGGAGGGCTCGGTGTGATCGAAAACGATTTTCATGACAGGAAGGATTTGACGCCAAACGTTTGCGCCGTATATGTGGAAGAGGCATACCGCTGCCAGGGCATCGCGGGCAAAATGCTGGAACATGTGTGCGCCGATATGGAACGGATGGGAATCCCTACCCTCTATCTGCTCACGGATCATACCTCCTTTTACGAACGGTACGGCTGGGAATTTTTCTGCATGGCACAGGGGGACGGGGAGGAAACGCCCAGCCGCATGTATGTCCATAAGCAGTGAACCCGCAGGAATGTAAATGAAGCTGCGCCACTCTACCGACAGTCGGGTGCAGCACAGCCTTCTGTCTGTTATAATGATGCTGTCAAAACACGAAGAGGCAGGAGGGGATGTTTGGATGGAAAAAGAAAAAATAGGGATGTTCATAAAAGAACTGCGCACGGAAAGCAGGCTTACCCAAAAGGAACTTGCGGATATGGTGCATGTGACGGATAAAGCGGTATCGAAATGGGAGAGGGGGTTGTCCGTTCCGGCCCTGGATTTGTTCCGGCCCCTGGCGGCCGCACTGGATGTTTCGGTGGTGGAACTGCTGGACGGACAGCGCCACAAAGAGGAGACCATCGGCCTTAAGCAGGCGAATGCCATTCTGGAATCGACGATCGCCCGTCAAAAGAAGGTGATTTTGAAAAAAAGAATCGCGTTTCTTTTCGTTTCTGCCCTGCTCCTTGTCTGCTGCATGATTTGCGGGCGTTTGCTTTGGAACCAGGGTCTTTTGCTGGACGAAAGGGGGCTGGTACCGGCCGACCTTTTCTGGCAGGAGCAGGATATGGCGCTGGACTGGATCCGCTACGGGCTGCTGTTGGCGCTTATGGGCATTACGCTTTTTTGCGGCATCTCCAAAGAATAAACAAAAAACCATGGACAGGCGAAAGACGGTATTTTCAAGATACCGTCTTTTTTTTGCAATTTTTTTTGACATGATTCGTCTAATGGGTGTAAAAACGTAACAGGTCAGCCACGTCAGAAGCGGTGGGATTTGCAGAACGGCCGCCGCCTTACCTTAAAAAGAGCCGGATCAGTTTTTCGTGGATTTTTTTGGCAGGGCGGTAGCGCATGGGCAGATCCAGCCAGGTCTTTTTGTCCACCATGCTTTTGTAGTGGGAAAAGGTGGAAAACCCTTCCCTTCCGTGGTAGGAGCCCATACCGCTTTCCCCAAACCCGCCAAACCCCATATTGCTGGTGGCCAGATGGATAATAGTGTCGTTGACACAGCCGCCGCCGAAACCGCAGCGCGCAATCACCTTTTTGGCAGTTTTGGGGCTGCCCGTAAAAATGTAAAGCGCCAGCGGATGGGGCAGGGACTGTATTTTTGCGATGGCCTCTTCCATGGAGGAAAAAGTCAGCACCGGCAGAAGGGGGCCGAAAATCTCCTCCTGCATGACGGCATCGTCAAAAGATACGTGATCCATAACGGTGGGCGAAATCTGTAATGTTTCCGCATGATATTCCCCACCGCAGACGATTTTTTCCTTTTCCATCAGACCCACAATCCGGTCAAAATGCTTCCGGTTGATGATTTTTCCGTAATCGCCGTCGGCAAGCGGGCGCTCCTTGTACTGCTTTTTAATTTGTTTTTTGATTTCCGCCAAAAGTTCGTTTCGGATTTCCTTATGACAGTACAGATAATCCGGCGCGACGCAGGTCTGTCCGCAGTTTAAATATTTTCCGAACACAATCCTTTTTGCGGCAAGTTTTATATCCGCATCCCTGTCCACAATACAGGGGCTTTTTCCGCCCAGTTCCAACGTGACGGGCGTGAGGTGCACGGCCGCTTTTTGCATGACTTGTTTTCCCACGGACTGACTGCCGGTAAAAAAGATATAGTCAAAACGCTGGTTCAAAAGCTGTGTGTTTTCTTCCCTGCCTCCGGTGATGACGGCCACGTGTCCGGGATCAAAACAATTGCGGATCATTTTTTCCAAAACGGCACTTGTTTGGGGCGAGTAGGCGCTGGGCTTCAAAACCACAGTATTTCCGGCGGCAATGGCATCCGCCAGCGGTTCCAGCGTCAGTAAAACCGGATAATTCCAGGGACTCATAACCAGCACGACTCCGTATGGGGAGGGTTTTTGATAGCTTCTGGAAGGAAATTGGGAAAGCGGCGTGCGCACTCTCTTTTCGGCGGCAAATGCTCTCAAATGGCGCTGCATATAACTGATTTCGCTCAGGGTAAGCCCGACCTCGCACATATATCCCTCAAAATTGCTTTTTCCCAGATCCGCCTGCAGGGCCTTGGCGATCTGGCTCTCATACCGTTTCACGGCGTCTTTTAGGCGGGCAAGTGTGCGGGCCCGGAACGGAAGTTCCAAAGTTTTGCCGCTTTGGAAGTATATACGCTGGTTTTCGACGATTTTTTGGATTTCATTTGCATCCATGTCTTTGTTCTCCTTTACCGTTTTTTTCTTTTTCTGCGGGCTGTCCGTTGCGTTTTTCCATCAGCATATAGTAAAACATTTCCAGTTCGCCGGCATCCAGCAGGACGGGAACCGGATAGAGGGGATTGGCTTCCCGGTCCGCATAGCCGGACAGCTTTGGAATATCCGCCTCCCGTATCTGTGGGACGGTATCCTTGATGCCAAAGCGCTGTTTCATTTGCCGGATGGCATCGATAAACTGTGCGCCGGCTTGTGCCGCAGGCGTTTCTGCGGAAGCGGTTCCTGCGGCAACGGCAAGCTTTGCAAGTTTTTGGGAAATCTTTTCCCCATAAGCTTCCAGAACAAAGGGCAGAAGAATGGCGTTTGCAAGGCCGTGGGGTACGTCGTACATACCTCCCAGGGAATGGGCCACGGCATGGACATAGCCCACATAAGATTGGGTAAACGCACAGCCCGCATAGTAGGAAGCGATGAGCATATTTTTGCGGGCACGAAGGTCATTGCCGTTTACATAGGCGCGTTCCAGGTTCCGGAATACCAGCCTGACCGCCCGCAGCGCGTAGGCCCTGGTTGCCCGGGTAGTGGAATTGCCTATGTATGCCTCCACGGCGTGGGTCAGCGCGTCCATCCCTGTGGCTGCGGTTAAATGCGGCGGAAGGCTCACCGTAATCTTGGGATCCAGTACAGCATACTTAGGGATCAGCGGAAAGTCATTGATGGCATATTTGTGCCGCGTCTGCGCATCGGTGATGACGGCGGCCAGCGTGGTTTCGCTGCCGGTTCCCGCCGTTGTGGGGATGGCGATAAAGAGCGGAAGCTTTTTGCGCACCCGCAGGATGCCCGCCATGTTCCCCAGCGTTTTGCGGGGATTGGCGATGCGCGCGCCTGCGGCCTTGGCGCAGTCCATGCTGGAACCGCCGCCAAAGCCGATCAGGGCATCGCAGCCGTTTTGGCGGTATAATTGTAGCGCCTCTTCCACATTTACAGTGGTGGGATTGGGAACCGTCTTGTCATAAATACAATAATATATTTCGTTTTCCGCCAGCGTCTCTTGCAGCGGTACCAATAAGCCGTGGCTGATAATGCCTGTATCCGTGACGATCATAACGCGTTTCCGGCGCTTTTTTTTCAAAACCGCCGGAATTGACTCCACAGAATCGATCATTTTGGGCTGCCGATAGGGCAGAAAGGGCAGCGCCAGACGGAAAGCCGTCTGGAACACCCGGCAATACGCTTTCTTCATGACATGCATCGTAAAATTACCTCTCTTAAACGTTTCATCCGTTTCCTGCGCTGGGGCTGCAAAACGGTTCACACTGTGAACAATACAAAAATTTTACCACAACTTTGGTATAAACTGCAAGCATGATTCGTCAGAAAATTGTTGTGGTTTGGTAAAAGATGACTTACAATAGAAAATAAGCGACAGGAAAAGACCCATATTACGCTATAGCCGGGACTTGGTTGTAGCAGATTCGCTTTTGCGGCAGAAATGAGGAAAAATTATGTTGGATTATGATGTGGTAGTAATCGGCGCAGGGGTGTCCGGAAGCGCCTGTGCGAGGGAATTGTCCCGCTTTCAGGCTAAAATCTGCGTATTGGAAAAAGAAGAGGATGTCTGTTGCCAAACGTCTAAGGCAAACAGCGGTATCGTACATGCCGGTTTTGACGCCGCCCCCGGTTCGCTGATGGCCCGGCTGAATGTGCGCGGGAATCAAATGATGGGCTCTCTTTCCGAAGATTTGGATTTTCCCTACCGGCAGACCGGTGCGCTGGTGATATGCCAAAATGTCGAAGACATGCCGAACCTGCAGGCATTATATGAGCGCGGGGTTGCAAACGGCGTGGAAGGGCTTTGCATCCTGGACAAAGAGCAGGCGCTTGCCATGGAGCCGAATCTTACCGGAAATATGTATGCCGCGCTCTATGCCCCTACCAGCGGTATTGTCTGTCCGTTCGGCCTGAATATTGCCCTGGCAGAAAATGCCTGCGCAAACGGCGTGGAATTTCGGTTTTATACGGAAGTTTTGGATATCCAAAAGCAGGATAAGGGATTTTTGCTTCACACCTCCCAGGGCGACTACACGGCCGCCTGTGTGGTAAATGCGGCCGGTGTATATGCGGATGTTTTCCATAATATGGTAAGCGGACAAAAGATTCATATTACCCCGCGGCGCGGGGACTACTGCCTGTTGGACAAAAGCGCGGGAAAGCATGTGGAAAGAACCATATTCTCCCTGCCCAACCGGTATGGCAAAGGGGTTTTGGTAACGCCCACTGTCCACGGCAATCTGCTGCTTGGCCCCACCGCCGTCGATATCGACGACAAAGAGGGAACCAATACTACCCGGGAAGGGCTTGATTTGGTATTGAAAAAGGCCGGGGAAAACGTAAGGGATCTTCCGCTGCGGCAGGTAATTACATCTTTTGCGGGGCTGCGCGCCCATGAGGACGGGCACGAATTTATTATCAGGGAAGTTTCGGATGCCGAAGGTTTTGTGGACTGTGCGGGAATTGAGTCCCCGGGGCTGAGCAGTTGTCCCGCCATCGGGGAAATGGTAGCCAAAATCGTGCAAAAAAAACTGGGACTTTATCCGAAAGAAGATTTTATCAAAACCAGAAAAGGAATTTTGGATCCCAAGACGCTGTCCATGGAAGAACGCAACGCCCTGATTTTGCAAAATCCGGCCTACGGCAATATTATCTGCCGCTGCGAGATGATTACGGAAGGGGAGATTTTGGACGCCATATCCCGCCCGCTGGGCGCAAAATCGCTGGACGGCATAAAGAGACGGACACGGGCGGGGATGGGACGCTGCCAGTCCGGTTTCTGCGCGCCAAGAACCATGGAAATTCTTGCGCGCAGCCTGCCTGCCGGTATGGAGGAAATCACCAAATCCGGGAAAGCGTCCGGTATCGTTGTAGGGAAAAAGTAAAGGAGACTCCGGAATGGAAAAATACGATATAGTCATTATCGGCGGGGGCCCGGCAGGGCTTGCCGCCGCCATAGCCGCCAAAAACAACGGTGTGGATTCCGTCCTGATTTTGGAACGGGACAAAGAATTGGGCGGCATTTTGAATCAGTGCATCCACAACGGTTTTGGACTGCACACCTTCTCGGAGGAACTGACAGGGCCGGAGTATGCGCAGCGGTTTATCGACCAGGTTCACGCTTTGCAAATCCCGTATCTGTTAAATACCATGGTTATGGATATTTCACCGTCCAAATGTGTGACGGCGATGAACAAAGTCCAGGGGATGTTAACCATACAGGCGCGTGCCGTGATTTTGGCCATGGGCTGCCGGGAACGTTCCAGGGGGGCTTTAAACATTCCCGGGTACCGGCCCGCAGGCATTTTTTCCGCAGGCACGGCCCAGAGGCTTGTCAATATGGAAGGATATCTGCCGGGACGAAATGTGGTAATCCTGGGCTCCGGAGATATCGGGCTGATTATGGCGCGCCGTATGACGCTGGAGGGTGCAAAGGTACAGGCAGTAGCCGAACTGATGCCGTATTCCGGCGGGCTAAAGCGTAACATCGTGCAGTGTCTGGACGATTTTAATATCCCCTTAAAGCTGAGCCATACGGTGGTGGACATACGGGGAAAAGAACGGGTGGAGCAGATTACACTGGCACAGGTGGACAAAAATAACCAACCCATTGCGGGAACGGAGGAAACCTATGACTGCGACACGCTTTTACTCTCTGTCGGACTGATTCCGGAAAACGAACTTTCCGCCCAAATGGGGGTTTCGATGCACCCGGTCACGGCGGGGCCCAAAGTAAACGAAAGTTTAGAGACCAGCATCGAAGGCGTATTTGCCTGCGGAAACGTATTACATGTACATGACCTTGTGGATTTCGTCTCACAGGAAGCGGCCCTGGCCGGAAAAAATGCGGCGGCATACGTCAGGGGGACGCGCTGCGGCAGGCAGGAGGGTTTTGCCCCCATTTTTATAAAAGCGCAGCAGGGCGTCCGGTATACGGTTCCCAGTACCATCCGTCCGGCGTATATGGCGGACAAACTCACGCTGCGTTTCCGTGTGGGAAACGTATATAAAAACTGCTATGTCAGCGTTTACTTTGACCAGGAGCGGGTGGCGCGCCAAAAACGTCCCGTACTTGCGCCAGGGGAAATGGAAAGCTTTACGCTTACCAGGCAGCTTCTGCAAAAATACCCGTATCCTGAGGCAATCACCTTCAAGATCGAGCAGGACATATAATCCAAGTTTGTGTTTGCGCTCCAACCCCAAACTTAAAATACAAAAAAAGCAGCGCAGAAATGAGGA
>DERU01000261.1:723-949 GCA_002361095.1 Lachnospiraceae bacterium UBA3332 | reverse complement strand
AAAGCAGCGCAGAAATGAGGAAATCTATGGAAGAAAAAACTTTAACCTGTATCAACTGTCCGTTGGGCTGCAGCCTCCTTGTCAAAATGGAGAAAGATCATGTGGTGTCGGTATCCGGAAATACGTGCAAGCGCGGGGAAAACTATGCCAGAAAGGAACTCACAAACCCTACCCGAATCGTCACTTCCACCGTTCCCGTCATAGGCGGGACGGCCGCCATGGTATC
>DERU01000261.1:0-380 GCA_002361095.1 Lachnospiraceae bacterium UBA3332 | reverse complement strand
CGGGACGGCCGCCATGGTATCCGTAAAGACCCAACAGGATATCCCGAAAGGGAAGATTTTTGCCTGTATGGAAGCGCTCCGCAGTCTGTCCGTTAAAGCGCCGGTGCAAATCGGGGATGTGCTTCTTGCCAATGTGGCGGACACGGGAACCGACATCGTGGCCACCAAAAATGTGGGGAAACTGTCGTCCAAATAGCGGAAGGCTCCGCAGATACGGAGCCTTCTCTTTTTGGAAATATTTCAAAACCGCATCGCATAAGTTCTGACCGACACAGCTTCGTCATTTCTTTCACCTGTTTTCATTTTTGCAGATAAATGTGACCGGAATGTTTCGGGTTTCATAAATTTTTATAAAATTTACGCGGGTGTGTTTTAACGCC
>DERU01000273.1:40444-40824 GCA_002361095.1 Lachnospiraceae bacterium UBA3332 | reverse complement strand
GAATATAAGGATATTGCCCATCCGATCAATAAAGCGACCCGGGAGGAGATCCAGCAGATGATCCTGGATTCCTACGAAAAGGCGCTGGAGGAGGAACCGACCGTCGGGGCATAGATGTCAGGCGTCCCCGCTGCGGGAGGAGCATTGAACCGCGAATTTATGGACGGATGGAACAGGCAAAAGGAGCCGGGAGAGTGTTCTCCGGCTCCTTTTGCTGCTGTCCTTTTTCCGGCCTGATCCGTGCTTTTCCCCACTCTGCGGGAAGCAACGTGAGGGACGGTATTTTGTTTTGGTTTTCCAAAAATGGTGGAAAAGTTTACAGGTTGGTGTTATGATGGGTTGGGGAAATGAGTCGTCCCCGGCGTTTTGGAAAATCCATG
>DERU01000273.1:34348-40166 GCA_002361095.1 Lachnospiraceae bacterium UBA3332 | reverse complement strand
CCCCGGCGTTTTGGAAAATCCATGGCGGCGGATATGCTGCTTGCTGCGGCATCAACTATGACGCGAAGACGAAGGAGCATACCTGTAAGATTGACTTTTTGAAAAGGAATTAGTATAATACTTCGGAGGAAAGCGGAACCAGTGGACAAAAAAGGCGGCTGGCGGCATGAACTGAAATTTGTATGTACCCTGCCGCAGCTTACCATAATAGAGAACCGGATCTGTCCGCTTCTGCGGCCGGATCCGCATGCGGGCTGCGCAGGCATGTATTGTGTGCGCAGCGTATATTTTGACGACAGATGGGACGGCGGCTATTACGGGAACGAGGACGGAACGGATCCCAGGGAAAAGTTCCGCATTCGGATTTATAACGGGAGCAGCGAGCGGATTGCACTGGAACTCAAGTAAAAAAGACAGGGTATGACCCGCAAGCTGTCCTGTTCTATGACCAGGGAGCAGTGTATGGCCGCATTGCAGGGCAGAAAGCCGGAGGGCGGGAATGTGCCGCTTCTTTTACAGAAGTTTATGGTGCAGTGTCAGGAGAGGGGACTTGCGGCAAAAGTCATAGTGGAATATGACCGCAAGCCCTATGTTTTTGGGCCGGGCAATGTGCGGGTTACACTGGATCAGGGAATCCGCTCTTCGCGGCAGACGCGGCGGTTTCTGGAACAGGATTTTGTGCGCAGGCCGGTGCAGGCCATGGGAGAGCATGTCCTGGAAGTGAAGTATGACGACTTCCTGCCGGATGCGGTTGCGCAGGCGCTGCGGCTGGAAACGCTGCGCAGGACTTCCTTCTCCAAATATTACCTGTGCAGGCGTTATGGCTAAAGGGAGGGTTTTGCGCTGCCGTTGACAAAAACGCTGACAAAGAGCCGGTTTTGGCGGACAGGGGGCATGGAAACGGGAATGGGGTTTCGGGATATTTTTCAAAATTCGTTTATGAACGGTTTTTACAGCCGGGAGATGACCTGGCAGGCGGCATCGTTTGGTTTGGCCGTGACCTGCCTGCTTGCGGTATATATTTTCTTTTCCTATCGCTTTTTGACCCGCAAGTCTTTTTATAACAAGAATTTCGGAATTGCGCTGGCGTCTCTGGCGGTCATCACGGCGGCGATCATTTTGACGATTCAGTCCAGTATCGTCATTTCGCTGGGCATGGTGGGGGCGCTCTCCATCGTCCGTTTCCGGACGGCGGTCAAGGAGCCGATGGATTTGGTTTTTTTGTTTTGGGCCATCAGCGCGGGGATTATCTGCGGGGCAGGGTTGTATACGCTGGCGTTTCTGGCGTCTCTGGCGGTCACGGCCGTTATTTTTTTGCTGGATTTGGTTCCGGTTTCCAAGGCACCCATGCTGCTTGTGGTCAATACGACAGATTTGGACGGGGAAGAGGCCATTCTTTTGGCGGTGGCAAAATACAGCAGGTATGCGAAGGTGAAGTCGCGGGTTTTGGCGGCCGGGCAGCTGGATTTGGTGGTGGAAGTGCGGGCGCAGGACGGTGCGGCGTTGGTCAAAGAGGTGGGCGAATGTCTCCCTTCTTGCCCATGACGGGGACACGGCTTATTGAAAGAGGAATCGGGAATGTATGTAATTGCAGGATTGGGAAATCCGAGAAAAGAATATGAAAATACCAGGCATAATATCGGCTTTGCGGTCATAGATATGCTTGCAGAAAGACACGGCATCCGCTTAAACGAATTAAAACACAAGGGCCTGGTCGGCAGGGGGATGATTGGCGGACAGAAGGTTCTTTTGGTGAAGCCCCTGACTTATATGAACCTAAGCGGCGAATGTATCCGGGAAGTATTGGATTATTACAAGGTGGACGCAAAGGAAAACCTGATTGTGCTGCACGACGATGTCAGCCTGGAACCGGGAACCATCCGGATTCGGAAAAAAGGAAGCGCCGGAGGGCATAACGGGCTGAAAAATATTATCCTGCATTTGGGGCATGATACGTTTGGACGGGTGAAAATCGGCGTCGGGGAAAAACCCGAGGGGTATGATCTGGCCGACTACGTGCTGGGGCATTTTTCCGGGCAGGAGCGAATGCTGATGGCCGAGACGGGGGAGCGGGTGTGCGACGCCGTGGAAGCGATGCTGCGGGATGGGCCGGATGCTGCCATGAACCGTTTTAACGGGAAAGGGAAAAAAGAAACGGACGGGTAATGCAGGGATCTGCACGGCGGGAAACGGGTGGAGGTATACATGAGGGTATTAACGGCTCCGCTGCAGGAACTGGCAGAGTTTGAGGACGGTAAAAAGCTTTTGGAGAGGGAGGGAGCGGCAATCGGTTTTACCGGCCTGTATGATTCCCAAAAGCTGCATATGGTTTACGGGCTTAGCGATGGTTTTTTTCAGAAAATCATCGTTACTTTCAGTGACGCGCGGGCACGGGAAATCAGTGAGGAGTATCGGTTTTATGACCGCAGTGTCTGGCTGTATCCCGCCCGGGATCTGATTTTTTATCAGGCGGACGTGGCGGGCGGGGAACTGACCCGAAAAAGGATGCAGGTGCTGCGCGCCCTGCTGGAGGGGCGGCCGGTGACGGTGGTCACGACGCTGGCGGCGCTGATGACCCCTCAGGTACCGCTTCGGGAAATTGCCGGAAAGGTGCTGTATTTTGATAAATCATGCACGGTAGACGAGGCAAAACTGGCGGAAAAGCTGGTGGAAATGGGGTATGAAAACAGCTGGCAGGTGGAAACGCCGGGGCAGTTCTGTGTCCGGGGCGGCATCGTGGATATTTATGACATGACGGAGGAGAATCCGTACCGGATTGAACTGTGGGGGGACAGCGTGGATTCCATCCGCAGTTTTGATGTGCTTTCCCAGCGCTCGGTGGAAAATCTGGAGAGCGTGCGGATTTATCCGGCAACGGAGATGATGCTGTCTAAGGCGCGCAGGCACGACGGTTTTGGAAAGATCGACAGGGAGACCAAAATCTTTGCGGACAAGTTGGAAAAGGACGGAAAAACCGAAGAGGCGCACCGCATCCGGATGCAGATTCGGGAGTGGAAGGAGTCGGCACAGGAGTTTGCGGGCGTGGTCAATCTGGAGAGTTTTGTTCACTATTTTTATGACGAAACGGAGTCTTTCCTACAGTTTTTCGATACGGAGCATTGCGGTGTGTTTTTGGACGAACCGCAGCGGCTTTCGGAAACCGCAGACGCGCTGGAGGCAGAATTTAGGGAGAGCATGACGCACCGCCTGGAGAAGGGATACATCCTGCCCGGGCAGGCGGATTTGTTGTATACACAGCGGGAGATTGCGGCGTACCTTACGCGCTTTCGGACGGCGTCCATGAGTGCGATTGACGTCAAAAACGCGCTTTTTAAGCCGGAACGTAAGTTTGAGATTACGGTTCGGAGCATGTCCTCCTACAACAACAGCTTTGAAATGCTGATCCGTGATTTGAAGCGTTATAAAAAGACGGGAAGCCGGGTGCTTCTTTTGTGCGGCTCCCGGACAAGGGCCAAGCGGCTGGCCATGGATTTGCGGGAGCAGGAATTGGCGGCTTTTTACAGCGAAGACCCGGACCGGGAGGTGCAGCCCGGGGAGGTGGAACTTTTTTACGGCCATGTGGCAAAGGGGTTTGAATATCCTTTGTTAAAATTTGCAGTCATCTCGGAAGGGGATATTTTCGGGGCGGAAAAAAAGAAGAAGCGTCCGAGAAAACGGTACGAGGGCACGAAAATCCGGGATTTTGCGGAACTCAAAATCGGCGATTATGTGGTGCATGAGACCCACGGCCTGGGGATATACCGGGGAATCGAGAAAGTGCAGGTGGAGGGAACCACAAAGGACTATATTAAGATTTCCTACCGGGACGGCGGAAATTTATACGTGTTGGCCACCGGGCTGGATGTGATTCAAAAATATGCGTCGTCCGATACGGCCAGAAAGCCGAAATTAAATAAGCTGGGATCGCAGGAGTGGACAAAGACCAAGTCGAAAGTGCGCGCCGCCGTCAACGAGGTGGCCAAAGATTTGGTGGAATTGTATGCGGCCCGGCAGCAGGGCGAAGGATACGCGTTTTCCGAGGATACGGTCTGGCAGCGGGAATTCGAGGAGATGTTTCCTTTTGAGGAGACGGAGGATCAGCTGACGGCCATTGCGGCGACCAAGCGGGATATGCAAAGTAAAAAAATTATGGATCGCCTGATTTGCGGCGATGTGGGTTACGGGAAAACGGAGATTGCCATCCGCGCCGCGTTTAAGGCGGTACAGGACAGCAAACAGGTGGTTTTTCTGGTTCCCACCACGATTCTGGCCCAGCAGCATTACAATACCTTCCTGCAGCGTATGAAAGATTTTCCGGTGCGTATTGACCTGTTGTCCCGTTTCCGCACTCCGGCACAGCAGAAAAAGACGATGGAGGATGTGCGAAAGGGACTGGTGGATATCGTGATCGGCACCCACCGGGTGCTTTCCGCCGATTTAAAGTTCAAAGATCTGGGGCTTTTGATTGTGGACGAGGAACAGCGCTTTGGCGTGACGCACAAGGAAAAGATTAAAAAGATGAAGGCGGATGTGGACGTGCTGACGCTGACGGCTACGCCGATTCCGCGCACCCTGCATATGTCGCTGGTGGGAATCCGGGATATGAGCGTGCTGGAGGAGGCTCCCAACGACCGTCTGCCGATTCAGACCTATGTCATGGAATACAACGAGGAGATGGTGCGGGAGGCTATTGTGCGGGAACTTTCCCGGAACGGACAGGTATATTATGTCTACAACCGGGTGAACAATATCGCAGATGTGGCGGCGCAGATTCAGAAGCTTACGCCGGAGGCCAGCGTCGCGTTTGCCCACGGGCAGATGCCGGAGCGGGATTTGGAACGGATTATGTACGATTTTATCAATGGGGAAATCGACGTGTTGGTGGCCACCACCATTATTGAGACCGGGTTGGACATTTCCAACGTCAATACCATTGTGATTCATGATTCCGACCGGATGGGGCTGGCACAGCTGTACCAGCTGCGCGGGCGGGTGGGACGCTCCAACCGCACGGCCTATGCCTTTTTGATGTATAAGCGGGATAAAGTGCTAAAAGAAGTGGCGGAGAAGCGCCTTGCGGCAATCCGGGAATTTACCGATCTGGGAAGCGGTTTTAAAATCGCCATGAAGGATCTGGAAATCCGGGGCGCGGGCAATTTGCTGGGAGAGCGCCAGCACGGCCATATGGAGGCCGTGGGCTATGATTTGTACTGCAAAATGCTCAACGAGGCGGTCAAAGGGCTGAAAGGCGTTTCGGCGGTGCGCGATTTTACCACTACGGTGGAATTGGAGGCAGACGCGTTCATTCCGTCCTCCTATATTGTCAACGAGCAGCAGAAATTGGATATTTACAAAAGGATTGCAGGAGTGGAAAACGCGCAGGAGAGCGACGAGATGAAAGAGGAGTTGTTGGATCGTTTCGGCGCGGTGCCGAAATCCGTGGATAACTTGCTGCGGATCGCCTTGCTTAAGGCGCAGGCGCACCGGCTCTATATCATGGAACTCAAAGGGCGTTTTGGCGAAATCCGTTATACTTATTGCCCGGATGCGAAGGTGCGCGGGGAAAATATTCCGCAGCTTTTGAACCATTACGGGGAGAGCCTGAAATTTATGCCGCAGGGAAATCCGGTCTTTACTTATCGCTACAAAAAGAGTACGCTGGTAGAAAGAAAAGCGGAGGAACTGTTGGAATACGCGGAAATGGTGCTGAACGATATGCAGAAATTTTTGCGGTAGCACATTGCTTGCAGGAAAGAGGGGAACGGTTTATGAAAAGAATACTGGTAGTGGTGGATATGCAGAATGATTTTATCGACGG
>DERU01000273.1:33884-34004 GCA_002361095.1 Lachnospiraceae bacterium UBA3332 | reverse complement strand
GAATGATTTTATCGACGGTGCGCTGGGAACGGCGGAAGCGCAGGCGATTGTCACGGCGGTGGTGGAAAAAATCAGGACGTACGGACGGGAGTGTATTTATGCCACCCGGGATACCCATGA
>DERU01000273.1:11403-33578 GCA_002361095.1 Lachnospiraceae bacterium UBA3332 | reverse complement strand
TACCCGGGATACCCATGATGAAAATTATCTGCAGACGCAGGAAGGGAAAAACCTTCCCGTGCCCCATTGCATCCGGGGAAGTAAAGGATGGGAGATCCGCAGGGAGGTGGCTGCGGCCATGCCGCAGGCGGTATATGTGGATAAGCCCTCTTTCGGATCCACTGCCCTTGCCCACATGCTGGCACGGGTGTGTCAGGAGGAATGCGGCGGGCGTCAGGAGGAGATGGAGATCGAACTGGTGGGACTGTGCACGGATATCNNACCTCCGCACTACCAATGCGACGCACTACCGACTGTGCTACATCAGCTTACAGACAATGGAATTTTCCAATCGCCGAAACTTATTGTATCAAATCATGGTTGGTCTGTCAATGAATTCCTGAAAATGATTCCGGAGAAAATTTGCAGACTGCAGAAAAGAGAGGAGTATTGACATGAAAAAGACATTGATAGTAGTGGACATGCAGAATGATTTTATCGACGGATCTCTGGGGACCAAAGAGGCGCAGGGAATTGTTGAAAATGTGAAAAAAAAGATTGGGGAATATCGGGAGCGGGGAGATGAGATCATCTTTACGAGGGATACCCATCAGGAAAATTATCTGGACACGCCGGAAGGAAAAAAACTGCCTGTGAAGCACTGCATTTATGGGACGAAGGGCTGGGAGATTGCAGAGGGGCTGGAGGTGCCCGGCTGTATCTTCATCGATAAACCGACTTTCGGCTGGACACGTTGGAATGAGAGAATGTTTGAGGAGGTTGAGCTGGTGGGACTGTGCACGGATATCTGCGTGGTTTCCAACGCCCTGCTATTAAAGGCGGCCCTGCCGGAGGCGGACATCTGTGTGGATGCGGCCTGCTGCGCGGGCGTGACGCCTGAAAGCCACCGGGCGGCCCTGACGACTATGCAGATGTGCCAGATACGGGTTTTGCATGCATGAAGGGCCGGCGGAAAACGGATGTCCTGCTGGGGGCAGGGTTTGCGCTGCGGCTTTTTTATGTCCTCTTTTCCACTATCTATGACAGACAGTATGATATCGGCATGATTGATTTGGATGCCGGACATACGGTGACGGGGGGACACCTGGCGTACATCCAGTATTTTTATGAAAACTGGCGGCTGCCGGATTTTGACCCCACAGGTGTATACCAGTTTCACCATCCGCCCCTGCACCATTATGTCTGTGCGCTTTGGATGAAGTTCCTCTCCTTTTTTATCCGCAATACGGATGTGCTGGAGGAGTCCATACAGGCGGTTCCTTTTGTGTGCAGCCTCCTGATTTTAATGGTTTTGGTAAAAATTGTGCGGTGTTTTGCCCTGGAGGAAAAAACGGTGTGCTTTCTTACGGCGCTGTTTGCCTTTCATCCGGCTCTGGTGCTGCTTTCCGGCAGCGTTAACAACGATTGCATGAGTCTTTTGTTTACCCTGTTGTGTGTGTATACGACCATACGGTGGAGCAGGGCGCGGAGTATGCGCAATATTGTGGCGGTGGCATTGTCTGTCGGGCTTGGAATGCTGACCAAACAGAATGTGGCGCAGATGGCATTTCCCATCGCCTTTGTGTTTCTCTATGAGCTGGCGGCAGAGCGCAAAAAGGGGGGGCGTGCGGGCAAACTGCTTTTGCAGTATGCAGTGTTTGGAGCGGTCTCCATTCCCCTCGGAATGAGTTTTTATGTGCGTAACGCTATTTTGTACAAGATGCCGTTGGTGTGGATCTATACGCTGCCGGAGGATTCCTGGCAGTATACGGGGAATATTCCGGTGGTGAATCGGTTTTTATGGCCGGTTCCCGAAGAGATGCTGGATAATCTGCTGCATTTTAAGATCGGATGCGGCTACAATGTATGGATGCAGCTTGTCCGTACGTCGGTGCTGGGAGAATGGGACATGGCGGGCGTAGGGCGCGGCGTGAAGGTTTTGGCGGTGTTTTTGATGGCTGCGGGAGCCGTATTGGCTTTTGCGGCCCTGCTGGCGTTTGGAAAAATCTTTTTGACCGGTCCGGTTCGCGCAATGTGCGCCAGCGGAGGGGGAATGCGGCGCGACAAGGAGACGAAACACGGAAAGGGTGTCTTTGCAAATTCGCGGGAGGAACGGACAGCGAAGGAAAAACCGCTGCCGCCGATTGACGTTTCATGCCGGATTCTTTTTGTTGCCGGATATTTGGTGCATTTGCTTTTTTATTTAAAATTCGCATACGATTATCCCCAGCAATGCAGCATGCATTTCCGCTATATCGAGATTGAACTGCTGTTTCCGGCGGTGGCGCTGGGTTTTGTCTGGCAGGGGATGGGGAAAACATGGCGCAGGGGCGTTTTGACAGGCCTGCTGGTTCTGTTTTGCCTGCTTAGTGTGGCGATGATCGGCGTGTGGTGTCTGGGATAACACAAACGTTTTGTATCGGGAAAAGAAATGGGAGGTTTTCTGCTATGAGTTTTAATTCGATTGCGTTTGCGGTCTTTTTCCCCATCGTATTTTTTGCGTATTGGCTGATACCTAAGAAGTACCAATGGATTGTATTATTGATTTCCAGCTATTATTTTTATATGAGTTGGAATGCTAAATATGTGGTTTTGATTTTGTTTACGACGGGAGTGTCTTATCTGTGCGGCCGTCTGTTGGCAAGGATGCCATCGGAAAAAGCAAAAAGGCTTGTTCTGTTTGGTTCGACAGCCGTTTGTCTGGGTGTACTTTTTCTGTTTAAGTATTTTAATTTTTTTATGGGTATTTTATGTGATTTTATGAAACTGTTTTCCCTGCAGTTACATCCGGTTACGTTGCACCTGTTACTGCCGGTGGGAATTTCTTTTTATACGTTCCAGACGCTTAGTTATGTCATTGACGTCTACCAGGGCAGGGTGCAGCCGGAAAAACATTTTGGGAAATATGCGGTTTTTGTTTCCTTTTTTCCACAGCTGGTTGCGGGACCGATTGAGAGGACGGATAATCTTTTGCCGCAGATCAAGGAAGCGCATGATTTTCAATATGGGGATGCAGTATATGGGTTGCGGCAAATGCTTTGGGGATTCTTTAAAAAAATTGTGATTGCCGATACATTGGCATATTATGTGGATTTGGTGTATGAGAAAACGTTTTCTTATAGGGGGGGGGGTATTGCTGATCGCGGCAATCTTCTTTTCCATTCAGATATATTGTGATTTCTCCGGGTATTCCGATATTGCAATCGGTTCAGCGAGGCTGTTGGGAATCCGGCTGATGACAAATTTCAGAAGTCCCTATTTGTCTTTGTCTGTTCATGAGTTTTGGCGAAAATGGCATATTTCTCTGTCAACATGGTTTCGGGATTATGTGTATATCCCCTTGGGTGGAAATCGAAAAGGAAGGCTTCGGAAATATATCAATACGCTGGTTACTTTTTTGTTAAGCGGTCTGTGGCACGGAGCCAATGGGACATTTGTTTTATGGGGCGGTATTCATGGATGTGCGCAAATAGCGGAGGATGTTCTACATCTGCATGTAAAGAAAAAATGGCGTTTCCTATCCATGGCGGTTGTGTTTGTATTTGTGACGTTTGCGTGGATTTTTTTTCGGGCGGATACATTGCAGGAAGCGTGTCATGTGATCCGGTTTATGTTTGAGGGAATTTTGGCTCCTGTGGATTATATCAGAAACGGGTTTGCGGCGGTTGGGATAAGGAGGGCAACTTATATCAAAATTGGAATATCTGTATTGCTGTTACTGGCATTCGATTGGGTGAGTTTGTATAAAGATCCGCTGAAAGAATTTGCAAGATTTCCGAAAATCATTCGCTGGGGAATCTATTATCTATTGGGAATGGTATTGATTGTTTACTGTTTTCAAAACGCAGGTGCAAACCCATTCGTCTATTTTCAATTTTGAGGTATGGATATGAGAAAATTTTTATGTCGGCTGCTGCTGTTTTTGATACCGTTTTATTTTGTAGGCGTCTTTTTGATTGTAGTTTATTATATTGGGTATATGACGGGGGAATTTCGTGATTTTGGCCGGTTGATGGAGGAGCAGAGACAGGATCACACCATTTTTATCGGGATGGGATATCATGAACAGACGGCGTATTATAAGTTGGAAAATGCAAATTATTATCAGGCGGATGTACTGGTTTTGGGGACATCGCGGGTAATGCAGTTTGAGAATGATTATTTTGATACGTCTTTTTATAATTGTGGGGGAGCCGTAGGGTGGAATTATGATCAGTATTTAAATTTTGTAAAAAATTTAAATTATACGCCTAAGATTATTATTTTGGGATTGGATCAATGGGTGTTTAATGACACATGGAACCGGCAGTGCATTCCCTATGAGAGTTATGAGCCTATTGGAATGGAGCAAAGAAGTAAGATTTCCATGGAATGGAAAATGATAGAAGATTTTATCAATGGGAAATGGGATTTTCAGAGTATAAACCGTTATCCTATGAATTTTGGTTTTAATGGACGTGCAAAAGATACCGGTTATCAATGGGATGGGTCGTACTATTACGGAACGATTTATCGTGAAACGGACGAAAAAGAGGAAGATAGGTTTACGGATACATTTAAGCGAATTGAGGATGGACGCAGCCGGTTTGAATGGGGAGAACATGCGGACGAAAAGACATGCGGACATTTGGAGACCTTTTTGCGATATTGTAAAGGGAGAGGAATTCAAGTAATCGGTTTTGCACCGCCGTTTGCACCCAGCGTTTATGATAGGATAACGGCAAGCGGTAAGTATGGCTATCTGGATGAAATGAATGCAAAGTGCGGGGAATTGTTTTGGAAATATGGTTATGAATATTTTGATTATACCAATGTTTCCGCTTTGGGTGTGGATGATTCCTATTTTGTGGACGGATTTCATGGCAGCAGCGTTGTGTATGCATGCATGACGAAAGATATGGTCGGGCAGGGGAGGGCGCTGAAAGGGTATGTGCGGGAAGAAAAGCTGGAAAAATTGCTGGGGGAACGTTACAATAATAAGATGCTTAAAGATTTGATACACAAAGGGTGAAGGGAAAACGGGAAAGAATGGGATATGGGGCTAAAACGGCCGGGGAAAAGAACCGGATAGATGCAATGGGACAACCTGTAACTGCTGCCCTGCTTACGGCAGGGCTTTTGTCGGTACTGTATCTGATAAAAGGAATGTATCCTTTCGGGGGCGGTTCCATTATGACTACGGACTTATACTCCCAGTATGTGCCGCTTTTATACCGCTTTTATGATGTGGTATCGGGGGAAAAGAATCTGTTTATGGATTTTCATGTTTCAGGCGGCGCGAATCTGTATGTGGACACGATCAATGAGGTTCTCAATCCCTTTAATTATCTTCTTTTTCTGTTCGGCAGGGAGCGGATTTACCTGGCGGTAAACGTGCTGCTGCTCTGCTATATGGCCGCGTCGGCCGCGTCGGCAAATTTTCTGCTTTTAAAGCTGTTTCCCCAAAATAGACGATGGAACGTGGCGCTGAGCCTGTGCTATGCGCTTTGCGGGTATACGGCTTACAATTACCAGATTATCAAATGGATGTACTTTCCGGTACTGTTTCCGCTGTTTGTAAGGGCCCTGTACCGTCTGTTTGCAAAAGGCCAGGGGCGCATGTATGCCTTGCTGTTGGGGTATCAGCTTGTTTTGAGCGTGCAGCTGGGGTTTATGACACTTTTGGCCACGCTTTTTGGAAGCGGCATTTATTTTTGGTTTTATAAGAATCCTAAAAAGCCGCAGGCAGAAACCCATGATGGCAGCGGGGATTGCACGCGCGCGCAGGCCGTGTGCCGGTTGGGGTTTTATACCGCTGCCGGAGTGTGTCTTTCGGGAGCGGTGCTTTGGCCCGGTATGCGGATTTTGCTTTCCTCCTCCCGGGCGGGGGAGAATCTGTCTTATTTTGCGGTCATGCGGCGGCACGGGCTGGATGATTTGTTTGAAAGGCTGTTCCAGATCGGGCATCCGGTGCTTTGGGCAATACTGTTGTGGCTGCTTGCCGGGCGGCTTAGAAAACGCGAAAAGGGGGCGCGGATTTGGACGGTGTTTTCCGGGCGGGAACGTTTTTTTCTTGTCCTGTACGCATGGTTTTTACTGACGGTGCTTTTGCAGCCGGCCAATCTGCTTTGGCATATGGGTTCCTATGTATGTTTTCCGGTGCGGTATGCCTATATGGTAGTGCTGGCCCAGGTCTGTCTGGTCAAGTGCCTGCTGGTTCGCAGGGAGGAAGAAACGGCAGGGAAAAAGGCAGAACCGGCAAAAGCCAAACGGCCGGGAACGCTGCGGGAACGGCTTTTTGTCCTGTGGGGACTGGGCGGTGTATGCCTTTGCGGGACTGCGCTGGCATTGGCCTTTTTGTGGGAGGAGCGGATTGTGCAGGCCTTTCACAGTCTGGCGATCAGCGCTGTCTGCCCTGTGGAGACGGCGCAGGTATGCCTGCTTTTAGGGCTCCTGTTTACGGCCGCGCTATGTGGATGTGCTTTTGCCGGGACAGATCGGGCATACCGGGAACGGGGCATGGTTGTGCCGGTCATGGCCTGCGGGCTGTGCCTGTATACGTTTTTGCTCCTGCCGTCAGGCAATGCCGTGCGGCAGGCCAACGAAGAGGCATACCGGGAGATGAACTTGCAGGCTGCAAAGGTTAAGGAAACGGGGCCTGGAGGAAGCGGGCAGGAGGAAGAATTGCTGCGGCACGAAAAGGAAGATCCTGCACTGCCGTTAAACGCGCCCCTGGTAAACCGGAAAAGCTCCCTTGGAGGTTATTTTCCCACGGCTGACCGGGGATTTCAACAGGCCATGGAAGCGCTGGGATATCTGACGCCGTGGGTAGCAACCCGGCAGGTGGGCGGAACGGCGGTTTCGGACGCGGTGCTGTCCGGCGCGATGGTGTTGGAAACAGAGGAGACACAGACATGGGGAGAAAGCATGTCCGTGCTGGAAAGACAGGAAAAGCTGGCGGCGCTTGCAGGGCAGGAGGACTGTCTGGAAAGGCGAAGTAAAGAACGGTTACAGCCGGATGCCGACGGCAATTTACACCTTCTTCTTGACGGGGAGCGGACGGTCTATTTGGATTTGAACCGGACGGCGGGGGATTTTACGCTTTGGGTGAACGGAGAGGAATTGGCTTTAGCCGAGGCGGACGCCCGGTTCAGCCCCCACAGGCTTGTGGAACTGGGCACTTTTTTGGGGGATGAAATCACAATTACGGTGCGGGACAGAAACGGTGCAGTTGTGTCTGCGGAAAATATGGAAGCGGGCATTCTGGACAGGGACACATGGGAGCAGGCTTTTGAAAAACGCAGGTGTTCGGCGGCTTTGCAGACGAAGGCAGGGGAGCGGAAGGGGGAAATTCGGGTAACGCTTGACGGCGCCGCAAAGGGACAGCTTGTGTTTTTGCCGGTTGCCGCGCTGGAAGGGTGGCGCTGTAGTGTGAACCGGAAAGAAGCAGAGCCGGTGACGGTGTTCGGTGGTTTTCTGGGAATTTTTGCGGAGGAAGGCCGCAATGAAATCCGGTTGTCTTTTGTGCCTCCGGGGCTTTTTTGCGGGGTTTGCCTGACGCTGCTTGGGTTGATCGGCATTGTGTGGCCCGCCCGTCGTCTGCCCCTGGCGCGGCGGTTGTCCGGGGCATTGTTTGGGGTTCTTTTTGCCGGAGGACTGTTGGCGGTATATGTGGTTCCGGCGGCCGGGCTTATGTGCTATCTGGCCTGGAGGCTGTCGGGAATGGGAGGTTGAAGCGTTGGGAAAAATTTGCGCCGGATGGGGAAAACGAATTATGGCTTGCGCGGTATTGGCGGTGGCTTTTGCGGGGGTTTTTGCGGGCGGCGCCGAACTGGCGGCAGATTTTGTGGAACAGGACAGCTGGGGATTGTTCAAGTCGCACGCACGGCCCCAAGGCGTTTGGGTGGAGACGGTAGGGGAAAATCTGGCTTTGCATTCCGGAGTGCGTATCAGGGCGGACAGTCAGGAAAACCGGACATTTTCCCCGGAAAGGTGCAGGGACGGGGTATGGAATGATGCGCAGAGCCGGTGGTCTTCCGCCAACGATTGGGAAAATAACGAGCATTGGCTGGAGATTTGTTTTCCGCAGGAGACCACGGTGGGGCTGGTGCGCATTTATTGGGAGCGCACGAACGCCTGCGCTTACACGTTGGAATATGCCGTACAGGGGGAGGAATGGAAGGTGGCGGCCCGGTTTGACGAACCGCCCGGGCAAAAGACGCAGGATATTTATCTGGTTGCGCCGGTGCAGGCCGACCGTCTGCGTTTGCACGTGACGCAGGTGCGCAGGGAAGAGGCAGATCTGAGTCTGTATTACCAGAATATTTCCGTGCTGGAACTGGAGGTGTACGAAGGGCTTGCGGATGCTTTCCTGATTGAAAAGCCAAAGATTTTGCCGGGGCTGCATCGTTTGTTGCCCGATTTACAGACACCGGAG
This sequence comes from Lachnospiraceae bacterium UBA3332, assembly GCA_002361095.1. Taxonomy (GTDB): domain Bacteria; phylum Bacillota; class Clostridia; order Lachnospirales; family Lachnospiraceae; genus Gallintestinimicrobium. The sequence continues at coordinate 25,183 of DERU01000273.1, read as the reverse complement.
GGATATGATCTGGAATTTGTGGGGGCGGATTACGAGACGGTGGTGGATCCGAAGGGGCGGATTGCGGATACGCTCTCTGCCGTGGAAGTGGAATTGGGGTTTGCACTGGTCAAAGACGGTATACGCCGGGAACTGGCGGGGCTGCCGGTGGAGATCGCGGCAGCCCGGGAACCGGAGCGCGATAAAAGAAAGGAAGAAGCAGGAAAGGCCAACCCGGAAAAGGCGGGGCTGCCGGAGGGATTTACCGCCATGGAGTGGAAGCCTATGGGGGGACGGCTTTTGCGGGCAAAATCCTATGAGATTGTACTGCAAAAAGGGCAGGAGAAAGAACTTTTGCCCACCGCGCGGCTGTTTGCGCAGGAACTATCCGCGTATTCCGGAAAAACGGCGGACATATGCGGCAGGGAAAAAGAAATTTTACCGCAGGGCGGTGATACGGATACGGGACGGATTTTTTTATCCCTTGCGGAGGACAACGAAAACGACTCTGCCGCAGATTGGCCTTCCGGACTGGGTGAGGAAGGATTTGAGATCAGTATCGGGGTGCGGGAGAAGGAAACGGGCGGGCAGCCGGACTTGGGGATGCGCAACAGGGACGTGCGGATTTTGGCCGAGACGGCGCAGGGAATCCGTTGGGGTTGTGTGTCTTTTCTGGATTTGCTGGAGAAGTCTGAGGGAAAATTGCCGGCAGGCATTTTGCGGGATTATCCGCGCTACGCGGTCCGGGGGTTTGGCATCGACGTGGGGCGCAGGCCGGTATCCATGGAACTTTTGTACCGGATCATGCGGGAACTTTCCGGACGGAAAATGAATACCCTGCACATTCATTTAAACGATAACCAGATTATTGCCCAGAGCGGGTATGATAAAACCGCAGAGGGGGCGAGAAGTCTGTACGCGGGTTTCCGGCTGGAATCCGGACTGTGTAATGGGGAGGGGGAGGGTATTACCTCCACCGATCTTTTTTATACCAAGGAAGCGTTTGCGCAGTTTGTGGAGGATGCGGCGGCTTATGGGGTGGAGGTGGTTCCGGAGATCGATACGCCCGCCCACAGTCTTGCCATTACCAAGGCGTTTCCGGAACTGGGCCTGTCGCACAGTCCCGAGAGCGCAGACCAGCTGGATGTCTCCAATCCCAAAACCGTCGCGCTGGTCAAAGCATTGTGGGAAGAGTATTTGACGGGCGACGGACAAAAAGCGGCTGCGTTTGCAGGCTGTAAGGCATTGCATATCGGGATGGACGAGTATTTCGGAGACGAGGCGGAATATGTTTCCTATTTGCAGGAAATTTCCGGGTATGTAGCCGGACTTGCCCCCGGCAAAGAAATCCGGGTCTGGGGCAGCCTGTCCAAAACGAAAGCGGATTGGTCCGGCGTGTCCCGGAATCTGCAGATGCATATTTGGGACACAAGCTGGGCCGATCCGCAGGAAATGTACGAGGCAGGCTTTGGCATTATCAATTCCTTAAGCAGCAGCCTTTACCTCATCCCCGGGGGCGGCTACGACCGCCTGGACCTGGAGTTTTTACAAAAAAGCTGGCGGCCCAACCGGTTTGAAACCGCCGAACAAACGTGGGAACTGCCCGCCTATTCCGTCCGCATGCTGGGCAGCGTTTATATGATGTGGAACGACTGGATGTGGTTAAACGGCGAAACCATTACGGAGGATGCCCTCTTCGACCGGTTCCGGGAACCCCTTCCCGTATTGGCCGGAAAATTGTGGGGATGATTCCGGCATCGTTTGTCACTTTCCTTTTGGCTCCCGGCAGGATTTGCGGTAGGCGCTGGCGGTCATGCCGCAGTGTTTCTGAAAGCATTGGGCGAAATAGCTTTGGGAGGAAAAGCCGGAACACTGTGCCACTTCCGTGATGCTGTGATTGGTGGAGGCGAGCAGTTCCTTGCTGGCCTGAATCCGCACGCTGCACAAATAGTTCATAGGGGAGTCCCCGAAACGTTTGGTAAAGGTGTGGACCAGATAATATTTGTTTAGGTGAGAGATTTTGGCCAGGGTATCCAGCGTGATATTCTGGTTGTAATTGGCATCTATGTATTGTTTGAGCTTGAGGCATTCCTGGCTGGACTGCACGGTGGGAACGGCCTCGAATGTAAGGGAAGCGCGCCTGCGTGTCAGCCTGACGATGAGCACTTCCAGAAGATTCTGGCAGATCCGCTCATAGTTGGGCTTTTTTTCTTCCATTTCGGATAGCAGGGTGTTCATGAGGAAGGAAAAATCCACATGATCTTCCTTACAATTGAATATGACATGTTCCCGGTTTTGGCGGAAAGAAAAGTTCAGCCCTTCCACACCGAGAATGATGTATTCCAGCGGGATATTCCTGTCGGAGGTTTCCGTGTGGGAAACGTTGGGGTTGACAATGATAAAATCGTCTTTTTGTACGGGAAAGGGACGGCCTTCAAACAGATAGGCCCCCTTGCCGCGAAGGATATAGCACAGTTCTGTAAAAGGATGGGTATGGGGCAGGCTGTACCAGTCATGTTCATATTTGGAGTATGTGATATAAAGCAGTTTGGCCGGAAAAGGCTCCACCTCTCCCCGGGTAAACAGATAGCGGGAAATTCCCATGATATAGAATCCTCCTATTAAAAGGGACATCCGTAAGAACCGTTATGCAAAATGCTTGTTTTAGAAATACTGCGTTATGCTGCTATGCAGGAACAAGAAGATCTGTGCAAGTAAAATGGAAACATGTGCAAAATACAAAAAATATGGAAGAATTTTAAAATATATTTGGCATAGTGATGAAGAAAAATATGGATTTCTCTGTAAATATATTACGGATTGCTAAAATTATTTTATCATATATTTGTAAACAAAGCAAGATTTATAAAAAAGGAAGCAAGATATTGATTGTGCAAAACGCCGGATAGCAGATATACTAAAATTACAAACGGAAAAGCAGGTTAAAGCGTAGAAAGCTTTGACCAAAGCGTTTCAACTTTAAAGGAGGATAGGTATGAAAAAGAAATTTCTCAGTTTGTTATTGGTTTCTGCCATGGCGGTGACCATGCTTGCAGGCTGCGGCAAGGAAGCGGCGCCTGCCGCATCTACCCCTGCGCCTGCGGAGAGCACTCCTGCGCAGGAGCCTGCGGAATCGACTCCTGCGGAAGCACCCGCAGAATCCACACCGGCGGAAGCGTCCGGTGACGGCGCGGCGGATTACAGCGGCGTGAATCTGACTTTCTGGTCCATGTGGAATTCCAATGAGCCGCAGGGGCAGGTGATTCAGGAAGCGGCGGATGCATTCAAAGAAAAGACCGGCGCAACGGTGAACATTGAGTGGAAGGGCCGTGACGTGAAGCAGATTATTTTGGCGGCCTTGGAAGCGGGCGAGAAGATCGACATTTTTGAAGACGACTATAGCAGAATTTCCAAGACATATGTGGACTTCTGTTATGATCTGACCGATATGGCAAAAGCGGCCAATTATGACACGGTCAGCTTCAAGTGCTTTAATGATGTGGCGACCGAGCGCGCGGGTTTCCTTCCCTGCGTGACGGAGCAGCCTCAGGTTGGCGGCGTATTCTACAACAAGGATATCTTTACGGATTGCGGAATTACATCCGTTCCCACTACATGGGATGAGTTTTTAACGGCCTGTCAGGCAATGGTGGATAAAGGATACCAGCCCCTTGCATTGGACGGCGCATATGCGGATTTCACTTTTGCTTATCATCTCGACAGATATCTGGGTGAGGAAGCTATCAAGGAATTGGCCTTAAACGGCGGATGGAGCCAGAACGAAGGCGTTGCCAAGGCGGCGCAGGACATCATTGATTTTGTAAAGGCAGGATATCTTGCGGAGAACGCTCCCGACGAATATCCTTCCAGTCAGAATAAAATCGGTCTGACCGGTAAGGTCGCCATGGTAGTATGCGCAAACTATGTATGCGCGGAAGTCAACAACAACTCCGGTACGGAAGTGAACTGGGGTATGTTTAACTACCCTGCAGTGGAAGGCGGCGTGGATCCGTCCAACGCTTACGCAGGTGCGAATTCCCTGGCGATCACCTCTTACAGTGAGAACCCGCAGGCGGCGTTTGACTTTTTGCTCTTCCTGACCACCGGCGAATTCGATCAGAAGATGGCAAATACGGCTTCCCAGATTCCTGCGGATCCCAGAAATACGGCTCCCGCGATTATGGACGGTACGGTCGAGGCTTTGAACGCCACCGAAAATCCGCTTTCCTGGAATATGGGTCTTGGGGAAAATTCCGATTTGGGCGCTGCTTTCGGCGATGTTATCAGGAACCTGTATGAAGGCAAATTTGAGACCGGCGAGGAATTTGCGGCGGCGATGGATGCCCTGTATTGATCGGTTTGTAAAAGAATTAGAACGTAGTTTGGACGGAGGCGGTGCTGCTGTAGCGCCGTCTCCGTTTTCAAAACCCGGCATAACGTGTCCGTAATTTTTGTGCAGGCTCTTAAAGGGGGGCGCAGCGCACAGCATGTTTCGGACTCTGAAGGGAGTATGGTATATGAAAAAAAATAAAGCGATGATTGTGTGCTTCATTCTGCCCTGCCTGATTGCACTGGCGGCAGTGTACCTGTATCCGGTAGTGCGGACAGTTTTGATGAGTTTTTTTGCCATTGACAGCGTGACGGCGGATATGTCCGGTTGGACTTTTTACGGCCTTGGAAATTATTCCAGGATCTTCAACAGTTCCACATACCGGCTGGCTATGTGGAATATGCTGCGGATTTGGCTGGTGGGCGGGATTTTTACGTTGTCCTTTGCCCTTTTGTTTGCGGTAATTTTAACCAGCGGGATCCGTTTCAAAAAGTTTTTCAGGGCGGCGATTTATCTTCCCAATGTCATCAGCGCGGTTGCGCTGGCAACCATGTGGATTCAGTATATCTATAATAGCGATTATGGTATGTTAAACAGGATTCTCGGCGCGTTTGGCTTAAAGGGGGTCAAATGGCTGGGAACCGACATGAAGTTCTGGGCCATGCTCGGAGCCTTTATTTTCGGTGCGGTAGGGTATTATATGCTGATATTCATCAGCGGCATCGAGCGGATTCCGCAGGATCTTTTCGAGGCGGCGACCATCGACGGGGCGAACAAGGTGCAGCAGTTTGTAAAGATTACCCTGCCTTTGCTCAAGGGAATTATCAAGACAAATATTACGTTCTGGAGCGTACATACCACGGCGTTCTTTCTGTGGTCAAAGATGTTTTCGCCGATCGGAACCGAGAGTACGACCATTGTGCCGGTCATTTATCTGTACGATACCGTGTTCGGTTCGCAGGGCAACGCGGCCAGGGATGCCGGAGCCGGCGCGGCGGTGGGCGTGACGCTTGCCGTGATCATAGTGCTGATCTATGCGGTTATGAACGGACTGCTGCGTGACGATGATCTGGAATTTTAAGGAGGGATGACAATGGCTAAGAAAGAAAAAGTGGTATACAAGGAAAAAGTAAACTGGAAAAAAGAACTTTCCCTTCTTCCGGGCTATATCATCGTGGTGGTGTGGATCGGGTTTACGGCGGCTTTTCTGCTGTGGATTATAGGAGCCAGCCTTTCCACCTCCCGGGAAATCTTTTCCGGTACCGTGTTAAAGTTTGAGAGCGGCATACATTTTGAGAACTACGTCAGCGCGTGGAAATCGCAGAACGTTTCCATATTTTTTGCAAACTCCCTGCTCTATGCAGTGGTGGCCTGTACCGGCGTGATTTTAATCAGCGCGCCTGCGGCCTATGTGTTGTCCCGTTTTGAATTTTTAGGAAATAAAGTGATGAAATCCGGTCTGATCGTAGCGATGAGTATTCCGTCGGTTATGATCATTATGCCGATCTTCTCCCTGACGACAAGGTGGAATATCCGGGGAAGGATTTTGCTGATCGTTTTGTATATTTTTATGAACGTGCCCTCGACCACGGTATATCTGCTCAATTTTTTTGCTACGCTGTCCAAAACCTATGAGGAAGCTGCGGCTATCGACGGCTGTCCGCCGGCAAAGGCGTTCTGGATTATCATGCTGCCCTTGGTGCAGCCCGCAATCGTGACGGTGACGATATTCAATTTCTTAGGGGTATGGAACGAGTTTTTCATGGCGCTGATTTTTGCAAGTTCGGAAAAGATGACGCCCGTGGGAGTGGGGCTTTTGCAGATTGTCAATGCCATGAAGTATACGGGTGATTACGGCGGGTTGTTCGCGGCGGTGGTGATTGTGTTTATGCCGACCTTCCTTCTGTATATCTTTTTGTCCGAGAAAATTATTGCAGGCGTTACAGGAGGCGGTATCAAGGGATAAGAGAGGAGAGAGGAATGGAAAAAAACAGAGGCAGGGTGACGATCCCCACAGATGTAGATGTGATTCAGGATACTTTGGAACTGTCCGCGCGGTGGGGGGCCGACGCGGTGCGCGACTGTGACGGAACGGATTTCCCGGTGGAACTGAAAGATGCCGGAATGAAGGTGTATTCCACGTATTATACCACCCGAAAGGACAATGCCTGGGCGAAGGCGAATCCGGACGAAATTCAGCAGATGTATGTCATGACGCCTTTTTATACGGCGGAGGGCGATACGCTGCGCATCCGTCTGATGGAGGGGCTGTATCCGGATATGCTTACCCCCAACAGCCGGGACGATATTACGCGATGGTGGGAGGTGGTGGACCGTACCGCGGGGGAGACGGTTTTGCCCGCCGATTGGCGTTATGAGGAGGAAACCGGGGAGGTGGTGGTCACAACCCGGCCGTTCCACGATTATACGGTGAGTTTTTTGGCCTATATCATGTGGGATCCGGTGCACATGTATAATGCGGTGGTTAATGACTGGAAGGACGTGGAACACCAGATGACCTTCGACGTCAGGCAGCCTAAAACCCATGCCTACACGATGGAGCGTCTGCGCAAATTTATTGCGGAGCATCCGTATGTAAATGTGCTGCGGTTCACCACGTTTTTCCACCAGTTTACCCTGTTGTTTGACGAACTGGCGCGGGAAAAATATGTGGAATGGTATGGGTATAGCGCATCGGTGAGCCCTTATATTCTGGAACAGTTTGAGCGGGAAGCCGGGTATCCTTTCCGGCCGGAATACATCATCGACCAGGGGTATTATAATAACCAGTACCGGATACCGACAAAACAGTTCAGGGATTTCCAGGCATTCCAGCGCCGGGAGGTGGCAAAGATTGCCAAAGAGATGGTGGATATCTGCCATGAGTGCGGAAAGGAAGCCATGATGTTTCTGGGGGATCACTGGATCGGTACGGAGCCCTTCATGGACGAATTTAAGACCATCGGACTGGATGCGGTGGTGGGAAGCGTGGGAAACGGGGCGACCCTGCGGCTGATCAGTGACATTGAAGGCGTAAAGTACACCGAAGGCCGGTTTTTGCCATACTTTTTCCCGGACACCTTTCATGAGGGCGGCGATCCTGTGAAAGAGGCGAAGTACAATTGGGTGACGGCGCGGCGGGCCATTTTGCGTAAACCCATCGACCGTATCGGTTATGGCGGATATTTGAAGCTTGCCGTGGCGTTTCCGGATTTTGTGGACTATGTGGAATCGGTGTGTGCGGAGTTTCGGGAACTGTATGAAAATATCAAGGGAACCACGCCGTATTGCGTGAAGAGAGTAGCGGTTTTAAATTGCTGGGGGAAAATGCGGGCCTGGGGAAACCATATGGTGCACCATAGCATTTACTTTAAACAAAATTACTCCTATGCGGGTATTATAGAAGCGTTGTCCGGTGCGCCCTTCGACGTAAAGTTTATCAGTTTTGCCGATATTCTGGAAAACGAAGATATTTTAAAAGAGATCGACGTAATTATAAACGTCGGGGAGGCGGATACGGCGCAGACCGGAGGGGAGTGGTGGTGTAACCCGGAGATTGCGGCCGCAATCAAGAAATTTGTCTATGACGGGGGCGGTTTGATCGGTGTGGGCGAACCCAGCGGCCATCAGGCAAACGGGCGCTTCTTCCAGCTTGCCAATGTGTTGGGGGTGGAGGAAGAACGGAATTTCACGCTGGGGTACGACAAGTACAATTGGGAGAATCATGACCATTTTATCACTGAGGACGCACCGGGTGAGATTGATTTTGGGGAGTGCAAAAAGTATGTCTATGCGCTTGCGGATACCGAAGTGCTGGTTTCCAAAGAGCAGGAAGTGAATCTTGCCGTTCATGCGTTTGGCAGGGGACGCAGCGTTTATATCAGCGGATTGCCCTATAGTTTTGAAAACAGCAGGTTATTGTACCGCGCGATTCTCTGGAGCACCGGGGAGGAAAAAAATATTTACAAATGGTTTTCCTCTAATTACAATGTAGAAGTACACGCCTATATCAAAAACAATAAATACTGTGTGGTAAATAACACATATGAGCCCCAGTTCACTACCGTATACCGGGGGGACGGAAGTTCCTTTGAACTGCGGCTGGATGCCAACCAGATTGTGTGGTATGAAATTTAGCCCTGGGACGGTATGACAGGAGAGAATATGGACGGGAGAAAGAAGAAGCCGAATATACTGTTGATTATGGCGGATCAGATGCGGGGGGATTGTCTGGGGATCGCGGGACATCCCGATGTGAAAACACCGTATTTGGACACGTTGGCCCAAAAGGGGGTGCGGTTTGCCAATGCCTACAGCGCCTGCCCCAGCTGCATTGCGGCGCGGGCGGGACTGCACACGGGAATGCTGCCGGAGCACCACAGGCGCGTGGGCTATCAGGACGGCATTGCCTGGCGGTATGCGCATACGCTGGCGGGGGAACTGGCCGCAGCGGGATACTATACCCAGTGTGTGGGGAAAATGCATGTGTATCCGACCCGCAACTATCTGGGATTTCACCACGTGGAACTGCACGACGGTTATCTGCACAGTCCCCGGTACGGTTCCGTGCCCTATTGGGAGTCGCAGTTTGTGGTGGATGATTATTTCTACTGGCTCAAGGAACAAAAAGGAGTCCGGGCGGATTTGACAGACAGCGGCCTGGACTGTAACGGCTGGGTGGCCAGACCGTTCCCCTATGAGGAGCAATACCATCCCACCAATTGGGTGACTGACAGGAGCATTGACTTTCTGCGCAGGAGGGATCCGGACCAACCGTTCTTTCTGATGGCGTCTTATGTGCGGCCGCATCCGCCTTTTGACGCGCCGTCCTGCTATTTTGACATGTACCGAAACCAAAACCTGACGCCGCCCCATGTGGGAGATTGGGAGGATACGGGGCTTTTGCGGGAAAAAGGGCGGATTTTTGATTCCCAGACGGGGCCGGAAGATCCGGAACTGATCCGGCAGGCGCAGATTGGCTATTATGCCTGTATCACACATTTGGATCATCAGATCGGACGGCTGCTGTTGGCTTTGGGCGAACATGAACTGCTGCACAATACCCTGATTCTTTTTACGGCCGACCACGGGGAAGAATTGTGCGACCACCACTATTTCAGAAAATCGCTGCCTTATGAGGGAAGCGTCCATATCCCGCTGCTTCTTTCGGGGAATCCTGCGCTTACAGGATTTTCCCCAAATTCTGTCTGTAAAGAAGTGGTGGAGTTGTGCGACATCATGCCGACGCTACTTGAGACTGCGGGGGCGGCGGTACCGGACGGTGTGGACGGAAAGAGCCTTTTTTCCCTGGCGTCCGGCGGGGGAGGACTTTGGCGGGAGTATTTGCATGGGGAACATTCTTATGGGGATCTGTCCAATCATTACATCGTGACCGGGAGGGATAAATTTTGCTGGTTTTGCGGTGCAGGGAAGGAACAATATTTTGTGCTGGAGGAGGATCCCCATGAACTGCATGACCGGATTGGGGATCCTGCCTGCCAGGACCGGATTTCCCGGCTGCGGGGCTGCCTGATGCGGGAACTGGCCGGACGTCCGGAGGGCTTTACGGACGGGGAAAGGCTGCTTGCCCCAAAGGAATATCCGCCGTATATTTCTGTGGGGCACAATGCCTGAAAAAAGCGGAGGCTAAAGTTCCGTCAGGCTGACGTAAGCCTGGTTGTCTGTCCGGTAGGTTTGCACCGCGTGGTGCGCAACTTTTACGTGGAGGGGCTGCCCAAACAGTGTGAGGGTGGCCTCTCCGTTTGTTCCGTTCATTTCACAAAACCGGATGATATCGGTATCACCGTCCTGCGCCCGTTTCACGGCAGTGACAACGACCGCATCATTATCGCAGGAAAAGCAGCTTTGGCTCGGCGGCAGGAATCCGTTATGGAAGCTTTCAAGGAAAGCGTAAAGTCCGGTATTCAATTCCCGGGCGTGCCGTTCCGCGTCGGCGTTTTGGGTAAAAGGGAACAGCAGATAATCGCATTTGTGGATGCCCTGTTCCATAAATTCACAGAATTCGTCCCGTTTTCCAAAGTGATCTGCGTACAGGGCGCTGCGCAAAATTGTGAGACGTATACTGTCGTTTGTAGTATCGTAACCGTATTTTTGGTCGTTGGCGATGCCGAGATTCCCGGCGGCAATCCAGGAGCCGCAAGGCTCTTCCCCCAGTCCGGTTTTGCGGCGGATGGTACCGAAGGGAATTTTGGAAACGACTTCTTTGGCCGGAGTGGGAAAGCAGAATTTCAGGGTCTTGTGTGTCTCGTGAAAATCTATGGCTGTCTGTACGCGGATGGCGCTGCTGCCGGGAAAAATCGTGTAGTCCCGGCGCAGGGTGGAACGGCCGTACCGGGTGGTCACCCGCAGGGTTGCCCGGACCGGGCCGCTTTCGGTCACGGAAAACGACGGAGTGTCGAACATACCGACGGGTTCCCCCAGACAGGCCTTGTCGTGTGCCCAGGTATCGGCATCCGTCTCGTCCAAGAGGACGGCGCGGCAGGCGCTTTGTATCGGATAGTTCCCGGTTTGCTTATCATAGAACAGGCAGATATCGCCGGTGAGACGGTCAAACTCCGCCCGGATCCGGCTGTTTTCCAGAAACTGCGGCCCGGCGGACAGTTCGTTTGTAAATGTGTCGGGGCTTGGGGTTTGGGTGCGGAAACGATAGGTCCGGTATCCCAGCGGGGGAATTTCTGCCAAAAAGGCGGTATGGTATCGGTTTTCGCCGTCCGTCTGGTCGCCCCGTACAATCTGGAAGGGGATGGGGGTATCTGCATCGTCGGTCATTTGGCTGACAACCGCATTGATTTGTACCGGCATCCGTACGGGCCAGGTGTGGGGATTGCAGACCACTACCGGGCTTCCCAGTACTTCGTGCTCCCAGGAGGTGTTGCTGTAGGGATTTTTGTAGGAGGGCAGCGTCTGCCCCTGCAGGGTGTCGATCTTTTGGGCGACGGACTGGAGGGCCAGATGGATGGCCTGTTCCGTGATGCTCATGATTTCGCCGAAGAGATACCCGGCATCCTCGTAAGCCTTTTGGATGCTGCAGCCGCCAAGGATATCGTGGAACTGGTTAAAGAGCAGGTTTTTCCAGGCTTTTTCCAGTTTGGCCGCAGGATATTTCATGCCGGTAAGGTGTCCTGCCATCACGCAGAGGATTTCTGCGGTCAAAAGGTTGTTTTCGCATTTGCGGTTTTGGGCTTTGACAAAAGAGCAGGCACTGTAGCAGCCCCTGGCGTGGTGCTGCAGTTCGTCCGTTACCACCGAAAGATTTTCGGGACGGATGTCCCGGAAATATTCGTCCGGTGTGGAATAAACCGCGCCGGGGATGTTTAGGCGGTTGATGGCGTCAATGAGCCGGATAGTGGGGCCTCCTCCATGGTTTCCTACTCCGTAAAAAACCATATAGTCCTGCTTGTCGGCCTGCGCCTGTTCCCAAAGTTTGGGGATGGGTTCCAGATTGCCCCAATGCCCCACGTTATAGGCCTCCGGGATGCGGTAGGCCAGTACTTGGGAGCCGTCCGCGCTCTCCCAGACAAACAGATGGGCGTCCATGTCTTTTTCGTGGGGGGCGGGGCGCATGAACACATAGTGATCCATGCCGCTTTTTTTCAGGATTTGGGGCAGGGAAGCGTTGTGGCCAAAGGAGTCCACATTGTAACCGGTTTTGGCGGTTGTGCCGAACTTTTCCAAAAAGTAGCGTTGGGAGAGAAGGGCGTGGCGGGCAAAACTTTCCCCGCAGGGAATGTTGCAGTCCGGCTGCAGAAAAAAACCGCCCGCAAGGTTCCATCGGCCTTCTTTGACACGGAGCCGGATTTCTTCAAACATTTCGGGATCCGTTTTTTCGATCCATTGATAGTATACCGCACAGGCGCTGGTAAACTTAAAATCCGGAAAATCATACATCCGGTCCAGGGCGCTGCGGAAGGTCGCGCGGATTTCCGCAAACCCTTCCTGCCACCGCCAAAGCCATACCGGATCCAGGTGGGCGTTGCCGATCAAATGTAATTTTTGCATCGTTTCCTCGTTTCTGCGCGGCTTTTTGCTGCGAAAAGCCAAAAACCCAAACTGCAAGGGCGTTATGTTCGGTTTGCGGACACCGCGCGGACGCAAACCGTCAGGCTGATCCAAAGCGTTATAAGTTTTATTCTTTCACGGAACCCATCACCATGCCCGTGATCAGGTATTTTTGCAGGAACGGATAGATCAGGAGCAGCGGGATGACGGCGACGACGATTTTGGCCGCATTGAGGTTTCGGTTGGAAAGATCCATGATATTTTCCAAAGCCGCCTGGTTTAGCATTCCCTGTTCGATCAGCTGTTGGATGTTGATGTTGAGGGACTGGATATACGTCATGATGGGATAGTATTCGATTTTCTGCATATATATCAGGCCGCCGAAAAAATCGTTCCAGCTGCCTACGATGCTGAAAAGGGAAATGGTGGCGACACAGGGTTTTGCGCAGGGAACCATCACCCGCAGCAGCACCTGATAGGGGTTGGCTCCGTCGATTAAGGCTGCTTCTTCCAGTGATTTTGGCACGCCGTTGAAAAAATTCATCATCAGGATGACGCTGAATACCGGCACGGCCCCGGGCAGGATCAGGGCCCAGATGGTATTGAGCATTTTCAGGTTCCGCAGCCAGATGAAATTCGGAATCATGCCCCCGTTAAAAAGCATGGCGAAAATCAAAAGATTCATATAAAAATTTCTGCACCGGAATTCTTTTTTGGTGCGGGTCATGGCGTATGCCATGGGGATGACGAGTATAAGGTTTAAAAACAGGGTCAGAAAAACCCGGATGGCGGAGATCCGGAAAGAGACCCAAAACTGCCGGTCCTTTAAAATTTCCTCATAGGCCAGCAGCGTGAAATTGACCGGCCATAGGCCGACCCTGTTGGCGACGACGGCGGAACTTCCGCTGAAGGAAATGGCAAGGATATTTAAAAGGGGAAACAGGCAGAGCAGTCCGAGGAAAAAGACAATCAGGTGGATGATTGTGTTGCGGACTTTGGAACGGAAACTTTTATGGTCAAGCATGAAATACCTCCGAAAGGGTGTGTCTAATAAATGCGTTGTCCGGTTGTGCGGAGCGTGATTTTATTGCAGGTTACAAGCAGGAGCATGCCGATAACGGAACGGGCCAGTCCCACGGCGGTGCCGAAGCTGTATTGCCTGCCCACAAGGCCGATTCTGTACACATAAGTGTCCAATACGTCTCCGGTCTCATAGACCAGCGGTGAGTACAGGTTGTAGATCTGGTCAAAACCGGCGCTTAGGATACCGGTCAGATTCATCGCCGTCATCAGAAGGATGATGGGCAGCATGCCGGGAAGGGTGATGTGCCACACGCGCCTGCCCCAGGAAGCGCCGTCGATGGCGGCGGCCTCGTACTGGGTGGAGTCAATGCCGGTGATGGCGGAGAGGTAGAGCACCGTGGTATACCCCACGTTTTTCCACAGGTTGGC
>DERU01000273.1:10916-11185 GCA_002361095.1 Lachnospiraceae bacterium UBA3332 | reverse complement strand
CGCCGTCGATGGCGGCGGCCTCGTGCAGCCCGGGATCGATGGCGGTGATGGCGGCCAGATAGACAATGGAATTGTAGCCGAATTCCTTCCACACATCCGTGCCGACAATCAGGACGGGAAACAGATGAACATCTCCGAGAAAATTTATTTTTTCCAGTCCCATGCCGGTGACGGCGGCATTGACAAGACCGTCCAGGTTAAACAGGTTGGTCACTACGGTAGCCAGAACCACCCAGGAGAGAAAATGGGGCAGATAGACGATGGTCTGC
>DERU01000273.1:10111-10600 GCA_002361095.1 Lachnospiraceae bacterium UBA3332 | reverse complement strand
GGGCAGATAGACGATGGTCTGCACGCTTTTTTTGAAAAAGCGGAGCCGGATTTCGTTGAGCAAAATGGAAAAAGCGATCGCGATTACCATGCCGATCCCGATTTTGGAAAGGGCGATCACCACGGTGTTTCGCACGATCCGGGAAAAGTCCGGCAGGCGGAGCAGATATTGAAAATGTTTCAGGCCTACAAACGTGGATCCGGACAGACCTTTGGCCGGTACGAAGTCCTGAAACGCCATGATCAGGCCGGCCATGGGAATGTAGGTGAAAACCAGCAAAAACAGAATGCCCGGTATCATCATGGAATGGTAGTAAAATTGGGCCTTTTTTTTGGAGGCTTTGACAGTTTTTTGTTTCATATCGGTTTAATCCCCCTTTTATGCGCTGTGGTATGCGTCGGATAGGTATGCGGACATTCCCGCCCGGAACGGATTTTGGGAAGAAACGGGCAGCTTTTGCTGCCCGTTTTTGTATGGTTTTGGATGCCG
>DERU01000273.1:7949-9872 GCA_002361095.1 Lachnospiraceae bacterium UBA3332 | reverse complement strand
GTATGGTTTTGGATGCCGTGAAACCGCAGTGCCGGTTTATATTTGCCGCAAACGGCTTATTTCAGACCAAACTGTGCGGATACTTCTTCACAGATTTGCGTGCCTCCCTGTGCGTTCCACTGTTCCACAAAGCTGTCAAACCCTTCGTCCACATCGACGGCGCCGGTTACGATTTTGATAAATGTTTCCGCCTCAAGGGCTTCCAGATTTGCCCAATTGGTCTTCATGGTTGGCGTCGGGCTGGGGAACAGGGGACTGACCCATTCGGCTTTTTCGTATTCGTCCAGTACCTTGATCAGGGAGAACGCGAGCCAGTCGCTGGTATATCTTGCCCAGTCTGCGGGTTCTTTTGTTTCGCCGTTCATAAAGGCTTCCAGGGATGTGAGATTGTCCCCCATGCCGGAATCTTTTTCCACAGCCTCTTCCAAAGTCATTTCTCCCTTGAAGTAGGCATCGCGGATCAGGGCGGCGTTCAGGTTATTGTCGTAGCGGGTAATTTCTATGTTATAGGGGCGGCAGGAGTGGTCTACACTGAGGAACTTGTTGTATTGTTCGACCTCGGGATACTTTTCATAGAGCGCTTTGTCTTCTTCCCGCGTTGCGCCGTAGAAAAGGTTTGCAATCTCAATGGCAATTTCCGGGTTTTTGCATTCCTTGCTGACTACGATCATACCCTGCTGGGCGGAATCCGAATGTTTGTGGCGGACAATACCGTTTTCGTCGGAAATTAAAAACGTGCTGTATTTGCATTTGTCGTTGAGGGAATAGACGTTGACCAATCCCCAGTTGGGGGTGTGTACGGCGCCGAAAGCAAAACCGAACTGGCCGTTTGTCATAAGGGCCGTCACATCGTCCCACTGCCTTACGCCAATCTGCGGATCCAGAATGCCGTCTTGATACAGCTGACTGCAGAAACGCAGCCACTCCCTGGTTTCCTCCGTGGTGGAACCCCAGACCGCTTTTCCGTCTTTTTCATACCAGGTCTGCGGCCAGGCGTTCATGGCGTTGGAAATGAAGTTTAAGCCCCATGCGCCCTCCCCTTCGTACCAGACCAGATCCGGAATGGCGGAAATGCCCACCGGATTTTCCGCTCCTTCCGGATTGGCTTCCATGAATTGCTTTGCCACATCCAGAATTTCCAGATAGGAGACAACCCTGTCGTTGTCCGCATCCATGGTAATTCCCAACGTGTCCAGCCAGTCCTGCCGCACATAGCAGATCATGGGGGCACAGTCGCCGCCGGCGCCGGGAATGGCCACCAGATGGCCGTCGATGGTTGCCCGGTCCAGCCCCATGCCTTCCGGATAGGTGGCGTAAATTTCTTTGAGCGTATCGCTGGCGTAGGTCTCATAGACATCCGTGAGATCCTGAATCATATCGTTTTCCCAAAGTTCCATCAGTTCGGCCTGGGTATGGATTTTCATGATATCCGGCATGGAACCGGCGGATACGGTCAGGGAAACCTGGCGGTCGTAGTCTTCGTTGGAGCCTTCAAATTCATCCACGATATCGATATTCAATACATCTTCCGTCATGCGGATATACGCGTTGTCCTCATAGGTCTGTCCTTCCGGAAGCTTGGGATTGGTGGTGGTGTGGCGTCCCATTGTGACGGTAACTTTTTCCGTCCGGTTGGATTTGACAATACCGGCAAACGGGTTATCCGTATCGGAGCCGTTTTCGGACGCTGCCGTATTTTCGGCGTCTGCCGCGTCGGTTTCGGCGTCCGCGCCGGTCTCGGCCTTAGACGCAGGGGTCTGCGCCGGCGCGTCGGCAGGAGCATTTTGGGAAGGGGCGCTGCCGCATCCTGCAAGCGCTGCAGAGACGGCCATCATAACGGCAAGTGACAAAGAAACAGTTTTTGTTTTCATATTTACTCCATTTCCGCGCAGTTTTTTGCGCATAACGAGTTTGTGGCAAGCA
>DERU01000273.1:0-7641 GCA_002361095.1 Lachnospiraceae bacterium UBA3332 | reverse complement strand
TGGCAAGCAACGCGCAGACACAAACCTCGCGATTGAAAATTTTAATTTTCAATCATACTCCATTTCTGCCCGCGTGGGCGGGCGTTTCTCTTATCCATTGTTCCCGTACGGTTTTGTATATATCGACCAATGTGATACCTTAATTTTAGAAGGTTTTTTGCTATTTGTATATAAAACAAATTACTTGTATGTGCCACATTCTACAGTTTTAGGGCACTTTTTGAGCACGGTTTAGCACAGTTCACAAGTCTTGCCGATCCTTAACAGGGCGCAGCATCCCCGGCCCGGAATGCTGTGGAAGGAAATGCCATAGGACTTTCCATAGTAAAGCTGTACCCGCTGGTGGACGTTTTTCACACCGTATCCCCGGCTGTCGGTCCGGATAATGTTTTGGCACTGTTCTTTTGTCATGCCGCTGCCGTTGTCCATCACCTTAAAAAGGATGTCGTCCCCCTGGGCAAAGCAGGTGACGGTCAGGATGCCGATACCCGGCGTTTCTTTGTTGTCAAGGCCGTGGAGGATTGCGTTTTCTGCCAGCGGCTGCAGAAGCATGTTGGGAATTTTACATTCTAGGAGGGTGGAATCCACCTCGTAAACCGTTTCAAAGGAGTCGGAATGCATAATCTGCTGGATGGAAATATAGGATTTTACGTTGTCCAATTCCTCGGAGATGGTGACGGTGGTTTTGCCGCTGTTGAGCATGGTGCGGTAAAAGGTGGAGAGAAGCTGCGCGACCTGATGGATGTCTTTTTGCCCGCTGCGGATGGCCCTGCTGCTGATCAGGGACAGGGAATTGTACAAAAAGTGCGGGTTGATCTGGGACTGCAGGATGCGGAGTTCGTATTTTTGGTACGCGATTTTGGCGTATAAGACTTCGTTGACCAGATGGTTTTGCTGTCTGGCCATGGCGTCAAAAGCGCAGATTAACCGGCCGATTTCGTCGCGGCGGTCCGATTCCATGGGAGCCGGGTAATTGCCGTTTTCGATATCGCGCATATTTTCCGCAAGGGTGGTGAGGGGCAGGACGACCAGTGCGGACAGCTTTGCGCCGAAAAAGAAGACGAGGAGGCTGCTGAAAAGGACAAGCAGCAGCGTGGTGCATACAAGCTTTGCCGTCGCGGCGCGTATTTCCAAAACCGGGCGGTATAGGACGGCCGTCCAGCCGGCGGTGCGCAGGGCCTGGGTCTGCACCACGTAATCTTTGGGGGGATTTTGGGAAAGAAGCTGTTCGGCCGACAAAGCGGGGTTCTGCCTGTCGCCGTGCAAATGGGTGCACTGGTAGACGGGACGGTCTTGCCGGTCCAGCATCAGGAAGCCGAAATCATCCTCGAAAGCGGTATGGACGGCGCCCAGAATGCTCTGCACATCCACAAAGGCCGCCAGAAGATTGACATATTTTGTGCCGGATACATAGACCTGCCTGGTGATGGCAAGGGTTTTTTGGTCTTCCAGAAAGGTGAACTGCGGTTCCGCAGAGGAGAGGGTTTTTTCATACCACGGACTGTCGAAGGCTTCCGTAAGGGGGCGCAGGGAGGTGCCGTGGGGATGGATTTGGGCGTTGCTGTAAAACGTGATGCGGATTAGGCCCGGATACAGGATGCGCATGGTCTCCAAAAGGGGATCGACCGTGTCCCGGTAGACCAGATACATGTCATAGTTTCTGGTATAATCCTTTGTCAGGGCAATCTCCACGGATTCGCTTGCGGCAATGAAATCCATGATGGCAAGATAAGACTCCAGTTTACCGTCGATATGGTCGGCTTCCTGGCGCAGCGTTTCGTAAAGGGCGGTATGGGTGCGCTCCGTCAGCATGGCGCGCATCTGGCGGTAAAAGAAGATACCCAGAATGCCCATGGGGATCAGGCTGACAATCAGACAGATTCCGATAAGCTTTTTTTTAAATGCCAGGTCTTTAAAGACCCGGCGCAGCCGTGTTGTCATGTCGGTTCCTCCGTTTGTCCGCCGTACGGCTGCAGGCGGTATTTTTCGGGTGTCTTGTTATACACTTCCTGAAACTTTTTGATAAAATAGGAGGTATTCGGATAGCCCACTTCCCTGCCTACGTCGGCGATTTTCATATTGGTGTTTGCTAAAAGTTCACAGGCTTTTGCGAGCCGCACCTGTTTGATATATTTGTTGAGGCTGCAGCCGGTGTGCTTGGTGAATACATTGCTTAGGTAATTGGGACTTAAAAAGACCTGGTCGGCCAACTGGTTGAGATTGAGATCTTCCCCGTAATGCAGGTCGATATACTGTTGTACAAGATAGACCACATAGTTGGAAGCGCCGGTTTCCTGGTTGATTTGGCCAATCATTTTTTCCGTATATTGCAGGATCAGCGATTCGATGTCGGAAAAGTGCCGGAGCATGAATATTTTTCCGGCGGCCTCTTCAAATTCCCGGGGCTGGCAGGAAAGCCGGCTCATAAGCTGCTCAAGCAGGCTGGTACAGATGTAGCGGACATATATGTGGGTGTGTAAGTTGGAACCGGAATATTTGTTCAGGAGGGTCTGCACCTGCTCCCTGAGCATGTCCGGATTTTTCATGGAGATGGCGGAGGCGATGTCTTTGAGCAGACGGGAATCTTCCTCCGAGTATTCCTGCTGTGCCAAAGCAGAGTCGGACAGGGGCGGTACTGCGCTGCCGGAGGGATTCCGCACGTTTTTGCCCGCCGCGCCGTTTTTGGACGCTGCAAAAAACTGCTTTTCAATGGACTGTAGGGACTGCACAAATTGGAGATCCCTGCCGCCAAGACGTTCCAGGATTTCCAGGAGGGAACGCCGCAGTTCTTTGGGATCTACCGGTTTAAGGATGTAGTTTACGGCGCGCAGGGAGAGGGCGTCTTTGACATATTCAAAGTCGTCGTAGCCGCTGAAAAAAAGGATTTCCAGGTCCGGGTGGGTTTTTCGCACTTCGGCCGCCAGTTCAATGCCGGTCATGAACCCCATTTGGATATCGCTGATTAAAATGTCAATCTCTTTTTGACGAATGATGGAAAGCGCTTCCCGGCCGTTTTTGGCCTCGTATAGTTCGAACTTTGTATCAAAGTCGCGCAGCAAATAGCGGATCAGGGCGCGTTCGTCGGCCTCGTCGTCTGCCACAAGAATTCTATACATAATTTCCCCCAAAGACTGCTGTGTTTATGTTTATTATAATGTAACCAAATAAGGCGGACAATGCAATTTTTTACTGATTTATATTACAAACCGGGGTGTTCTTGTCAGAGGATTCCTGTTTTAAAGGTATAAAATTCCTACCTTTACAGATAATAGTCCCAAAGCAAATTTTGAGCACGGCCGTATGGACGTCTCTTATATCAGACAGATGGAGGTTTTTTATGAAAGCGACAGGAATTGTGAGAAGAATAGATGATTTGGGGCGGATTGTCATTCCCAAAGAGATCCGCCGCACGCTCCGGATCCGGGAAGCGGATCCGCTGGAAATTTTTACCGACCGCGAGGGGGAGATCATTTTGAAAAAGTATTCCCCCATCGGGGAGATGAGTACCTTTGCCAAACAGTACGCGGAAAGTCTGGCACAGGTTTCCGGCCATGTGGCGCTGATTTCGGACCGGGATCAGTTCATTGCGGCGGCGGGCGGCGGCAGGCAGATCGTCGGCAAGTCGATCAGCCGGGAATTGGAGGAACGGATTGAAAACCGGGAGAGTGTGATGGCGGTCAAAGGGGAGCGCAATTTTGTCCCGGTGGCGCAGGAGGGGATGGAGGATTATGTGCACGAAGCCATCAGCCCGATCATCTGCGAGGGGGATGTGATCGGATCGGTGGTGCTGTTAAACAGCGATCCCAGAACCGGAATGGGAGATGTGGAACAGAAACTCATCCAGTCTGCGGCCGGGTTTCTGGGCAGGCAGATGGAGCAATAAAAATAGGAAAACCACACCCCTGCGGTTTTTGGGGGGTGTGGTATGTTTTCGGAAAAGACGGATCCGTCCGGCGGTCAAAGTACTTTTTGGCCGTTTACATATTTTCCCACCACATGTTTATCCTGGCCAAGATAAAGCAGGCGCTCCAGCCGCTGTCTTGCGGTGAGCGGCTGCGGGTGCGTCAGGCCGGAATCATCCACAATGACGGCGTCGAAGGCATATCCTTCTGCAAAACTGCCGGTTTTCCCGAAAAAGGATCCCCCGCCCATGGTTGCAAGATAAAAGACTTCCTCCACCGTCAGAGGCTTTGCGGAGCGGTCTGCCAGGTTCCAGTAAAGCTTGGAGGTTTGTATGGAGTCGGCCATGACCCGGAACATGGAAAGGTGCGCGCCCGCAGCCATGTCGCTGCCCAGTCCCATGGGGATACCGGCGTCTAAGTAGCGCCTGACGGGAGCGATGCCGGAGGCCAGGTTGGTGTTGGACTGGGAACAATGTACCACGTAGACGCCCCGCTTTTGCAGCAGCGCAATCTCTTCGTCGCTGCAGTGGACGCAGTGCGCCATCAGGGTAGGGCAGTCCGGTGTGCCAAACAGACCAAACCGGTCATAAGCGTGGGCGTAGCCGGGGGCGTCCGGGCAAAGCCGTCTGACCCATTCCACTTCCTCTGTGTTTTCGGAAAGGTGGGACTGTAAAGGCAGGCGGTATGCGCGCTGGATTTTTTTTAGGCTTTGCATCAATGCGTCGCTGCAGGAAGGGATGAAACGGGGAGTGAGGATGGGCTTTACGTTTTTAAAGCGGCACAGGCTCTCCCTGATCCAGGAAACGGTGGTTTTTGCAGCGCTTTGGGCGTCAGGTTCCTGCAGATTGGGAACGGCGTTGCGGTCCATATTGACTTTGCCCACCAGTGTGATGAGGCCGGTTTGTTCCAGCAGTTCCATCAAAAGCAGGGTTGCCGGTACATGGAGGGTGGCAAAAATACAGGCACGGGTGGTGGCGCTTTTTAAAAGTGCCTCCGCAAAAAGGGAATAGGCTTTTTGCGCATATGCCAAATCACGGTATTTGGCCTCTTCCGGAAAAATGTAGGTGTGGAGCCAGTCCAGAAGTTCCATATCCATGCCGAGTCCCCGCACTGCGTATTGGGGCGCGTGGAGATGCAGATCCGTAAAGCCGGGAAAGATCAGGCAGCCGCCCGTATCCAGACAGTCGATTCCGGCGTATTGCGCGGGAAGGCCGGAAAATACCCCTGCGGATTTTTGCCCTTCGCACACCACATATCCGTCCGGCTCGATTGCCAGCCGGCTGGGGGTTTGGCTGTAGCAAATGACGCCTTTGAGGGCAAATGTGTTTTTGGGCATGTCTCTTTTCTCCATAAACGCCTCCCTATTCCATGCGGCCCCCTATTCCCGGGCGCAGACGATGTATTCGATCAGATCCAAAAGCTGGGGAATGTTGACGGGTTTGGAGAGATGGGCATTCATGCCGCTCTCCATGGACTTTTTCCGGTCCTCATCAAACGCGTTGGCGGATAATGCGACAATCGGAATATTGGCTAAAGTAGGATCCTCCAATTCCCGGATGGCGTTGGTGGCGCGGTAACCGTCCATGACGGGCATTTGGATGTCCATCAGGATGAGGTCGTAATAGCCGGGAGGGGAGTTTTTGACTTTTTCAAAGGCGATGCTGCCGTCCGCAGCCGTCTCCGTCAAAAAGCCCGCGTCGTTTAAAAGTTCCGTTTCCAGTTCCAAATTCAGCGCGTTGTCGTCCGCCAGTAATATCCGAATGGGAAGCGAATGCGCTTCCGGCGCCGCAGGCAGGGCATCCGGCGTGCCCTTTTCATCCTGCACGCGGAAACTGATGGTGACGGTGAAACGGCTTCCCTTTCCGAGGGAACTGGAGGCCTCTATGGCGCCGCCCATAATTTCTACCATGCTTTTGGTAATGGTAAGCCCCAGACCGGTTCCGGGGACGCCGCTGTAGGTGGTGTTGGACTGCCGCTCAAAGGGGGCGAAAATATGTGTTAGGAACTCCTGGCGGATGCCGATGCCGTTGTCTTCCACATCAAAACGATAAACGGCAAAATCCTGCGAGGCTTTCAGTTCGGTAACGGAAAGGGTGACTTTGCCTCCGTTTTTTGTATATTTTACCGCGTTGTCGCCCAGACGGACAAGGCAGTTTTCCAACCGTTTGTCGTCACAGTAGACGTGGCAGTGTGTCAGCCGGTCAATTTCCAGCGACAGGATGATGTTTTTGGCATCGGCCTGCGGCTGCAGGACGTGTTCCACATGCCGCAGCAGGGCGGGAAGATCGCATTTGTTTTCCGAGAGACAGGTTTTGCCCGTTTCCAGTTCGGACAGTTCCAGGACACTGTCCAAAAGCGCCAGAAGCTGTGCGCTGGCCGCCGCAGTTTTGTCCAGGTAGCCGCTGAGCCGGTCCGGCTCAGAAAGATGGGCTTTGGCCAGCGCGGTAAAGCCGGTGATGGCGTTCATGGGGGTCCGGATATCATGGGACATATTGTCCAAAAAATGTTTCTTGACTGCCAGGGACGCTTTGGCGTGCGCAAGGGCCTCCTCCAGAATTTTGGCCTGCTTAAGTTCCTGGCGGATGGCGTCGTCAATGTTGCGGCAGCCGACCACAAACTGGCGGTGGTCTTTGAAAGTTCCCACACTGACGATGCACAGTTGCATGTAGGCGGGATCTTCTTTATTGCCCAGCCGGTAATTGATGTGGAAAACTTTGTCCTGGGAGAGCATGCGGCGGATGTGGTCGAAATTTGCGGAGACGCAAAAATCTTCCCGGTCCTCCGGGCAGACCCATAGGGCGGCGTATGATGCGGCAAGTCCGGGAAATTCCGCAAAGGTATAAATACGCGGCTGTATTCCAAATGGCCGGCGGAGCCGGTCACTGATCCGGTAGGGCCGGAAAATGCCGGCGCCGGCATCGACAAAAAAGATGGATTCATAGTCGATGCTCAGCCCCTCAATCAGTTCAAGCTGCCGCAGATGTTCCTGGTTGATAACTTTTAATTCCCGGTCATATGCTTCCATGCGGCTTTGCATTTTTTGTTCCCGGAGCCGTCCCGCCTGCAGAAGGGATTCTTTTTCTTCCAGCATTTGCCGGTGTTTTTCCGTGGCATCTGCCGCAAAGACATAGTACACGCCCTCTCCGGAATCGTTGCGGATAAAATGGCCGTAGTCCTCAATCCAGCGTATTTGACCGCCCTTTTGAATGATGCGGTATTCCACATAGTCCAGATCGTATTTGCTGACGGCGATCTGCTGTCGGATACTGCGCTCCACGGCGTCTAAGTCGTCCGGGTGCACGATTCCCTTAAAAGAACTGCCGGTGTGTGCCAGGAATTCTTCCATGGTGCCGCAGTTGAAAATCCGGAGCATGGCTTTGTTGGCGTATATGATTTCTTCGCTTTCGTCGGCGCGGTATATGAAAAAGCCCCCTGGCATCTCATCCGTAATTTGCTGGGATTTGAGCATAGGCGGCAGCAATTGGTAATTGTCTGGCAAAATCAGGTCCTCCTCTGCACGGAAACTGCCGTTTCTTCTTTTTATCATACCATTTCAAAAGAAGTCTGTCACCACAAATTTTGGGGAGGCACAAAAATCAGGGTAACAGTTCAGCCACCAATGACAGCAGCTTAAGGCGGGAGGCAGGCTCAGAGGATCTGCAGGCATGGGCAGCCTCTAAATGGCGGGCACAGGAGCACACGGCCGTTTCAGGATTGCGGGATCCCGGACGGGAAATTC
>DERU01000185.1 GCA_002361095.1 Lachnospiraceae bacterium UBA3332 | reverse complement strand
ATTAAGGCGATCCCTTTGGAGCCGGCTTTTACCCACCGGCGCATTTTTTCATTCCACAGTTCCATCTCCGCACAGGCCGTGGCATCAGGCCGCTGCGCATAGATTAAGAGCTGCTCGTCAAACTTATACTTGTATAGCCGTGAAGCCGTGTCAAGGTACTGCTTCCAGCCGCCCACATCCCGTGTGATGTTACGGGCGGTCTGGTCTGCCAGTTCCGAGACAAGCTGTAATTTTCTTGCCATGTGTTCCCTCCTTTTTTGCAAAAAAAAGCCCATGACCGGCGCTCTGCCTTTGTCATGGGCTTTTCTTATTTTTATGCTGTTTTTATAGCTTGTGGTTTTATACGCTTTCCCGGACTTTCCCGGCCGCATACCGTATAAATTCCTCCGGCGTTGGGATTTCCCCTTTCCGCGGCACCTGCCTCTGGTAAGCTGATATGACGCCGCCGTCCTTTGGCGGGTTTTGGTATGCCGCCGCAATCGCCGCCTGCATATCCCTTTTTACATCCTTTACGCTCACGCCGTTTTTCCTCGCGATCTCCCGGTAAATCTTCCTCATACTCATCGTAGTATCCCCCTTTATCCTGCGCATATACTGAAAATCTATATGTAGCCTGATTATAGGGAATTATATTCTATATGTCAAGTTCTTTAGAGAATACAATTCCCAATAAATACCTATCCTATGGAATACAATGATAGGAAAAGGAAGGTGATGCAAATGGAAGAATTTTTTCGGCAAAGGCTGTCTCAGCTCCGCGCCCAGAAAGGCGTGTCCGCAAGGGATATGAGCCTGTCTTTGGGGCAGAGTGAAAGCTATATCAACAAGATTGAAAACGGGAAATCCCTCCCATCCATGCAGGTTTTCTTTTATATCTGCGATTATTTCGGCATCTCGCCGCAGGAGTTCTTTGACGCGGAAAACCGCAATCCCACAGCGGCCGGGGCGCTTGCCGATGACATCAAAACGCTGACAGACAGCCAGATTGCCAGCATTGCAGACATTGTAAAGGGGCTGAAGCGGTAACTGAAAAACCGTCAGCCCCATCTTTTTTTGTTCATCCGCTCCAGAACCTCCTTCTGCGCCGCAGACAGGACGCGGGGCGGTGCGATTTTCAGCCATTTCTTCGGGAGTGCAAAGGTAATCCCGCCATAGCCGTTATCCTCCGTCCGGCGCACCTGCTCCGGATGGGATTTGCACAGTTCCCCAAGCTGTTTCTTTAAGGCATCATTATAGGTGAACACGCTTGCCTCCCGGTCTGCCTCGTTAAATAAATAGATCGTCTCTTTCTCATAATTGGATAATTTCATAACGCTGCCTCCCCTTTCTCCCTTCCCCCTGCCGGAGCCACGGGGCGGGCAATTTCCTCCTGGTTCTTTCTCAGGCTTTCTAAGAGCGACGGGCGGTATTCCCTTAAATACTCCCGTTCCCCATCAGCCCGGTCATGGAAATTCTTTTCCGCCGCTTCGGGATCGCAGTAATATTTCCCCCAATAGAAGTTCTCCTCTCCCCTGCGCTCATCCTCCTGCATGTTGCGCTCCCATGTGACATAGGGCTGCGGCGCGTTGGGGTTCTGTGCCAGGACAAATTCTTTATGCCCCACAACCTCACTCTCCAGGATCACATAATTCTGATTTACGCGGGGCTTTTCATTGTTGGGGATTCCGTCAAGCATGTTCATGTTCTGCTCCGCTGACAGCTCTGCCGCCAGCAGGTGATCCCCGTTCCGGGGCTGCCCTCCGGCCTCTCTTTTTAATTCCTGCTCTGTTTTCATCTCCTATTCCGCCTTTCCTTTTTTATGGTCAAATTCCAGCCTGAAATTCACATACTTTCCGCCTGTGTCCTCCATGACAATCGTTGCGTCATACAGGATTCCCTTCTTTTCAGAATACAGCCCGGTCATTTTCACCTTCCCGTTTTTCAGCAGGGCGGCGGCAACCTTCTTTGTCAGTTCCTTGCGCTTGCTCTTAAAATAGGGGTTCTCCTTCCACAGCACAAAGCCGCAGGGCACAGCGTCTTTATAGGCGGAACAGAAAAAACTCTTTTTCCCCTCATAGACCGGTTTCCCGCATCGTGGGCACTTTCCCACTGCCTCCCTGCCGGAAGCGGATAAAGCATTCCCTGTACCGGCCGGTGCATCGCCATAAGATTCCACCAGGCTGCGAACCATATCGGTAATTCCTCCCATAAAATCCTCCGGGGAGCGTTCCCCGCGCTCCACCTCCTTTAAGGCAGCTTCCCACTCGGCGGTCAGACTGGCAGATTTTACACTGTCCGGCAGCACTTTGATCAGTTCCATGCCCCGCTCAGTGGGGACAAGGAGTTTCTTTTTCCGCTCCACAAACCCGCCCTTTACCAGCTTTTCGATCACGCCGGCACGGGTAGCCGGGGTGCCAAGCCCCCTGCGCTCCGCGTCCTCGATCTGTGCAAATTCCTCCGCCCCGGCGTTCTCCATTGCAGAAAGGAGGGAATCCTCCGTATAGCGCAGCGGCGGGCTTGTGGTTCCCTCATGCAACACGGCCTCCTTTACCGCCACAGCCTGGCCCTCGCTAAATTCCGGCAAAATGGGCTGTGCCTTTTCTTCCTCCGGCCTGTTCTTTAACGCCGCCTGGAATGCTTTTTCAAGTCCTTTCCAGCCTGGGGCAGTCTCCGTATGTCCCTTTGCCGTAAATTCCACTCCGGCACAGGTACATACCACCGCCGTATCTGCATAAATATGTTTCTCCGGGCAGACAGCGCATAAAAGCCGCACCGCAATCAGGGAAAGGATGTTGCGCTCCCCGGTGGGGAGTTCCTCTAAATTTGCCTTTGCCGCCTCTTTTGTAGGGATGATCGCGTGGTGGTCGCTGACTTTGGCATTGCAGACCACCTGCGCCGCTTCCACTCTGCCGTCAAAACCGGAAGCAAAGGGGAAAGCTGCCGCCACCAGCCGGCAGAGCGCAGGGAGGCGCTCCGCCATATCCTCCGTCAGATAGCGGGAATCCGTGCGCGGGTAGGTTGCCAGCTTTTTCTCATACAAAAGCTGGATATAGTCCAATGTCTGCTGTGCGGTATAGCTGTATATCCGGTTGGCCTCCCTCTGTAACGTGGTCAGGTCATACAGTTTTGGCGGTTTCTCTGTTTTTTCCTGCCTTTCTGCCAGCTTCACCGTGGCATCTTTCCCCACGCACAGCTTCCGCAGCTTCTCAGCGTCCGTCCTGCTCGCAAACCGTCCGCTTGATATGCGGAAAGTGCCACAGTCCAAATCTACGGTATAGAATTTTTCTTTCTGAAATCCGGTAATTGCCTGTTCCCGGTCTGTAAGGAGCGCCAATGTCGGCGTCATGACGCGCCCCACATTCAGGGTCTTTCCCTGATACAGCGTTGTAAACAGGCGCGTCGCGTTGATCCCAACCAGCCAGTCCGCTTTGGCGCGGCACAGGGCAGCATCATAAAGGGCATCATACGTTTCACCGGGAGCAAGGTTTTCAAACCCCTTCCGGATAGCGGAATCCTCCATTGAGGAAATCCAGAGCCGCTTAAACGGCTTCCTGCACCCTGCCTCCCGGTAGACCAGGCGAAAGATTAACTCTCCCTCCCGGCCTGCGTCCGTGGCTTCTACAAGTTCCGTCACATCCGCACGTCCCATCAGCGACTTGATAATCCCAAACTGTTTCTTTGTTCCGGGGGACACGGTAAATTTCCATGGGTCAGGCAGGATCGGCAGATCCTCCCTGGCCCATCTGGAATAACGCGCTTCATAATTGTCAGCGTTGGCAAGTTCTACCAGGTGTCCCACACACCA
Source organism: Lachnospiraceae bacterium UBA3332 (assembly GCA_002361095.1). Classification (GTDB taxonomy): domain Bacteria; phylum Bacillota; class Clostridia; order Lachnospirales; family Lachnospiraceae; genus Gallintestinimicrobium. The sequence goes on along the minus strand of DERU01000185.1, from coordinate 1,825 downwards.
TGAAATGATATATCCGTTCCCCTCTATATACCCGTCTTTTTTCCCTTTCACGCCGAGTGCAGCGGCGATTGCCTGTGAAACGCTGGGCTTTTCCGCAAGGACTAAGACTGCCATGAGCGCGTACCCCCTTTCTTCCGGTTCCCGCCATCCATACAATACAGCTTAAAGGCGCAAAGGAGGGCGGCTGCAAAACAGAGGATGGAAAGGGCATATGCCCGGACAGGGGGTGTCTGCCCTGTTTTGGGGATAATATCCTGCGGGTTTACGTTTGTCAGGTCAATCTCGCTTGTCACCTCCGCTAATGTAATCTCCCCTTTTGATATGGCAAACGCGATCCGGGCGGGTTCCACGCCATACCCGGACGGAGCTTTTAACTGTTTCAGGTAATAGTCCCCGGCAGGAAGGGAAAGGGAGGCCGTCCCTTCCTGTAACGTAACTTCCCCTGCCTTTGTGCCTCCCTTTTCATAAACCGCAAACACCGCGCCGGAAAGCCTCTCCCCGGTGCCCGCCGCAGCGTTCTGAATCCGCAGGGTGCCGGAATTTTTCATGGCGGCCTGCGGCTTTGCTTCTGCCTGCTCCGTCTCTGCATTTTGCTTTGTTTCCTTCTTATCCCCTGCTTCCGGGGACGTTCCCGTTTCCTGCTTTGTTTCCGCCACGCTTTCATAATTAGTGCTTTCCACATCTTCCCCGGCATCCGCAGGCTTGCCCTCCATGCTCTCCGTCCATGTGGCAGGTTCCGGCTCCGGCGCTGCAAACGCCGTCACAGGGACAGACAAAAATATGCACAAACATACCGCTGTCAATAATGTTTTGATCTGTTTCATTCTGGTTTCCTCCTCTCATTCTTCCACACGCAGCGCACGGACAAGGAGCCGGTGCGTTGCCACTTTCACAGGGGTGCAGGTATAAAGGGTAAGCTGTGAGGCTCCCTCTGGCGGTGCATCAAACACAGCGGGGTCATCCGGCAATACCGTCAGGACTTCACTGACGGCGAAACACATCTCCGTGCCGTCCGCCGCCGTATAAAATATCTCATCCCCTGCTTCCAGCTCCCCCAGGCGGTTAAAATGCTTCCCATAGGTATAGCTGCGGTGTCCTGCAATGACCGCGTTTCCCCCGCTCCCGATCAATGCGGTCTGCATGACCCATCCCTCGGAAATTTTAAGCTGTTCTTCTGATACGCCCGCCGTCACCGGCAGCCTCGCATCAATTTCGGGGATAGAAAGAATCCCTATCTCCGCGCCGGCCTGCGGCATATCCCCCTCCGGCCTTTTTGCTGTCACCGGCTTTACCGCCGCTTCCTCCCCTATTTCTGTTTCCTGTTTTTCCCCTGTCTCCGATATTTTTTCCCTCTCCGGTTCCGCTGCTGTTTCAGGCGCTTTATCTGCTGAAACCGCTGTTACGGAAGCTGCCTTTACCGTTTCCAACGGTTCCTCAAAAGCCTGTATTTCTAGCACAGACAGTTCCAGCCGGGAAAGCATTGCCTCCTGTTTTTCCTCACACCTGTGCCGTTCCCATGCCGGGAACAGGGCAAAAACTGTCCCCGCAAGGGCGGCGGCAGCTAATACGGCAAGCAGGGCTGCTTTTTTATGTGTTTTTCCCAATTTTTGCATCTCCCTTTCCATGTTTTTTTGACGCAGGGAGCAATTCTTTCATACACACGCCTATGCAGGGCTTCCCGCTCCCATAAGGGCATCCGGCGCACCGGCTTTCCGGCAGATATGGCGGCGGCCCCGCATCCGCCGCCTTTCCCGCATAGGGTCTTTGTGTCATCAGGTATTCATAAGGGGAATCCGTAAAACGTGTCATTCTTCCATCCCCTCCT
>DERU01000108.1:2814-4524 GCA_002361095.1 Lachnospiraceae bacterium UBA3332 | reverse complement strand
TCCGCGTGCCTGCCTCCCGCCTTGGCCGCTGCCATTGGGGGCCAAACTGTTACGATTTCCCTGCCCCGTCCGCAAAAATCGATTTCCGCGTTACTCCGCAAAGAGTGCCGTCGACAAATAACGGTCCCCGGTGTCGGGCAGCAGCACCACAATCGTTTTGCCCGCGTTTTCCGGCCTTTTTGCCAGTTCGATGGCGGCGAACGCCGCCGCCCCCGAGGAAATTCCCACCAGCACGCCTTCGCTGCGCCCGATGCGCCTGCCGGTGGCAAAGGCATCTTCCCCGGAAACCGTAACGATCTCATCATAAATCCGGGAATTTAATACTTCGGGCACAAAATTTGCACCAATGCCCTGAATGGCATGGGGGCCGGCAACCCCTGCGGAAAGCAGCGGGGAATCCGCGGGTTCCACCGCGACCACCCGGATCTTGGGATTTTTGCTTTTGAGGTACTCGCCAACGCCGGTCAGCGTGCCGCCCGTACCGACCCCGGCCACAAAAATATCCACCCTGCCGTCCGTATCTTCATAAATCTCCGGCCCGGTCTGGGCAAAATGGGCTTTCGGGTTTGCCGGGTTTACAAACTGTCCGGGGATAAAACTGCCGGAAATTTCCGACGCAAGCTGCTCCGCCTTCTCGACTGCCCCTTTCATGCCTTTGCTCCCGTCCGTCAGAACCAATTCGGCCCCATAAGCTTTCATCAGCTGCTTTCTCTCGGCTGACATCGTCTCAGGCATGGTAATGATCAGACGGTAACCTTTTGCCGCAGCGATCGCGGCCAGGCCGATGCCGGTATTTCCGGAAGTGGGTTCGATGATCACAAAACCGGGCTTTAGGCGTCCGTCCGCCTCCGCCTCCTCGATCATGGCCTTGGCCACGCGGTCCTTGACAGACCCTGCCGGATTGAAATATTCCAGTTTGGCAACGACTTTTGCCTTCAAATTCAGTTCCTTTTCCAAATGGGTCAGTTCCAAAAGCGGCGTTCTGCCCACCAGCTGGTCAACGCCCGTATAAATGTTAGACATAAGAAATCCTCCTATTTTTTATCAATCTGTTTTACGGCTGCAAATCCTTTTTCCAAATCCGCAAGAATATCGTCAATATGCTCCGTGCCTATGGAAAGACGGATGGTGTTCGGAAAAATCCCCTGCTCCCCCAACTCCGCTGCGGTCAGCTGGGAATGGGTGGTGGTAGCCGGATGAATGACCAGACTCTTGACGTCCGCCACATTGGCTAACAGGGAAAAAACCTCCAAATGATCAATAAAAGCGTGCGCGGCCTCCTGTCCCCCCTTGATCTCAAAAGTAAAAACAGACGCGCCGCCGTTGGGAAAATAACGGTTGTACAGGACATGATCCGGATGGTTGGGCAGGGAGGGGTGATTCACGCGTTCCACCAGCGGATGTTTTGCCAAAAAGTCCACCACCTTCCGGGTGTTTTCCGCATGGCGTTCCAGACGAAGGGACAGGGTTTCCACTCCCTGCAAAAGTAAAAACGCGTTAAAAGGAGAAATGGCCGCGCCGGTATCCCGCAAAAGGATGGCCCGGACATAGGTCACAAAAGCGGCGGCCCCTGCCGCTTCCACAAAAGAAACACCGTGATAACTTGGGTTTGCGTCTGCGATGGCCGCATATTTTCCCCCGGTTTTCCAATCGAATCTGCCGGAATCCACAATAATGCCTCCCAGTGTGGTGCCGTGCCCGCCGATAAAT
>DERU01000108.1:0-2506 GCA_002361095.1 Lachnospiraceae bacterium UBA3332 | reverse complement strand
GCCGTGCCCGCCGATAAATTTGGTTGCGGAATGTACCACAATGTCCGCACCGTGTTCTATAGGGCGTATCAGGTACGGCGTGCCGAAAGTATTGTCAATCACCAGCGGCAGGCCATGGGCGTGCGCGATTTGCGCAATGGCATCCATATCCGGGATGTCGCTGTTGGGGTTGCCCAGCGTTTCCAGATAAACGGCCCGGCTTTCCGGACGGATGGCCGCCTCCAATTCCGCCAAATTGTGCGCGTCCACAAAGGTTGTCCGGATCCCGTAGTGGGGCAGGGTATGGGCAAGCAGATTGTAGCTGCCCCCATAGATCGTTTTCTGCGCCACAATATGTCCCCCATCCTGTGCAAGCGCCTGCAATGTGTAGGTAATAGCCGCCGCGCCGGAAGCCAGCGCCAGCGCCGCCACCCCTCCCTCCAGTGCAGCCAGGCGTTTCTCCAATACATCCTGGGTGGAATTGGTCAGCCTTCCGTATATGTTCCCCGCATCCGCAAGACCAAACCTTGCCGCCGCATGGGCACAGTCCCGGAATACGTAAGAAGCCGTCTGATAAATCGGCACGGCCCTGGCATCCGTGGCAGGATCCGGCTGTTCCTGTCCCACATGCAGCTGTAAGGTTTCAAACCTGTATTTTCCCATCCTTTTGTCCCCTCTTTCCATAATAATCTTTGACCGCCGCCCGTACCGCCTCCTGTGCCAATACGGAACAGTGCAGCTTATGCGCAGGCAGGCCGTCCAATGCCTCGGCCACCGCCTGATTCGTCAATTGCTCCGCTTCGCACAGAGGCTTTCCTTTTATCATCTGCGTTGCCATTGAACTGGATGCAATGGCGGAACCGCAGCCGAAGGTCTCGAATTTTACATCCGATATGATATCGTCCTCAATTTTCAAATAGACCCTCATGATATCGCCGCAGGCCGCGTTGCCCACCTCCCCTATCCCGTCCGCATCCTCTATGGAACCCACATTCTGCGGATTTCTAAAATGCTCCATCACCTTTTCACTGTACAAAGCCATCTTTCTTTTCCTTTCCTTCCAAACATTAACACGCCATACCGCGCCGCCCCGACACCGTAACCAATCTCGGCCCTGTTTTCACAACACGAAAGGTTTCTTACCGCTTACCTTATCTTTCCACAGCGGGGACATGGCCCGCAAACGTTCCACCGATTCCGACACCGCCCGGCAAATCTCCGCCACCTCCTCCTGCGTATTTTCCGCATCCAGTGTCAGCCGCAGGGAACCGTGCGCCACCTCCGGGGATCTTCCGATTGCAAGCAGCACATGGCTGGGCTTTAGGGAACCGGAAGTGCAGGCGGAACCGGAGGACGCGCAAATGCCCCTGCCATCCAGCAGCAAAAGCAGGCTCTCCCCTTCGACACCCTCAAAGCAGAAGCTGACGTTTCCGGGAAGCCGGTTCGACCGTTCCCCGTTCAATGCCGCATGGGGAATGGCCGAAAGCCCAGCAATCAATCTGTCCCTTAAAGAAACCAGTTTTTTCCGGTTCACTTCCATGGAAGCACAGACTTCCTCCAGGGCCGCCGCCATTCCCATGGCCGCAGGCACGTTTTCCGTCCCGGCCCTTCTGCCGCGCTCCTGTGCCCCTCCCGCCAAAAGCGGCTCCGGCACAATACCTTTTCCGGCATACAGTACCCCAATCCCCTTGGGTCCGTGAAACTTATGCCCGGACAGGGAAAGCATATCAATGTTCTGCGCTCCCACGGCAATGGGAAGGTACCCGGCCGCCTGCACGGCATCCGTGTGGAATACCACCTTTTTCTCCCGGCAAACCGCCCCGATCCGTTCCACCGGCAGAATGGAACCGATCTCATTATTTGCATACATGACCGTCACCAGACAGGTGTCCGCACGGATGGCGCCGGCGACCTGCCGCCAGGAAACCGTGCCGCTTTCATGGACATCCAGCAGTTCCACCTCAAATCCCTGTTTCTCCAGTTTTTGCAGACAGTTCAGCACCGCATGATGTTCAAATGCAGTGGAAACAATATGCCGTTTTCCTTTTTTCGCCCCTTCATGGGCGGCGGACAAAATCGCCCAATTGTCCGCCTCCGTGCCGCCCGAGGTAAAATAAATTTCCTCCGGGCAAGCCCCGATGCAGGCCGCGATACGTTCCCGCGCAGACCACAAGGCCAGCGCCGCTTTCTGCCCCACATCATGCAGACTGGAAGGATTCCCCCAGGTTTCCTCCATACAAAGCCGCATCGCATCCATCGCCGTCCTGCTCATTTTTGTGGTTGCCGCATGATCCGCATAAATCATTCCGTTCTCTCCTAACCTTTATTTCCGCGGGCAATGGGCCAAGTGCCGTGCCTGCACGAACATTTGGCGAATGCCGCGAAGGTTAAATACCCCGTTGCCTGCAGCGGGCATTTAATTTTCCCCCAATAAATTCCATTATAATCCATATAACCTATATAGTCAATAGGTTTATTGGTATTTACGATGAAAGCCATAACCGTTCGTAACAGTTCAGACAGGTCT